>NZ_JADBUE010000181.1:0-4077 GCF_020245805.1 Microcystis sp. M179S2
CATTACGGGACAAAGGGTTAACCTCGATTTATGATTTTCCTTGATCTATCTGGGTTTCAGCGATTTTGGGCTTCTCGAAGTAAATCCCAAGCAGGGATTGGGGTTGAGGCTTTTCTCGATTTGTTTTTTGTCTAAGTCCCATTAGTTTTTTCGTTCCACGCCAGCAACCGTTAACCTAAAGTGAGAATCTTTGATAACATAAACTACCCGTTCGCCACCGATGTTATGCTGTCTCTTTGCTTGGCCTACTTCGGATCTTGATAGCTTTCATGTTAGTTCTCATTCTCGTAAAGCGTCAAGACCCGGTAAAGGTGTTCAGTTTAGTGAACATTCTCACTGTGACAACGCTTGTATCCAGTGCGATCTCTCTGTGGTATCAACTGCTGGAGCTTGAAAGCAGGATAGCAAATCAGTCTGGAGCTTTCTCTTTTGGGAGCGATCGCCCCTATCCTCCTCTGCCTCACTTAACCCTTGGCTTTGAAAAAAATCATTTGCCAAGGGAGTGATAAAGTTAGAGTTGATAATTCTCTTTCTCCTAATAATGCCTATTAACATTATTCTGGTTATAATCAACTCCTCCCATTCTCATCATTAGACGTTAATAAAAAAATCAAAGATGTCTGCGGAAAGCCACCACAACCACCAGACTTTTATCGTTAATGATAATGAGAATTTTCAGGAATAATGGTGCAGACTACATAACAGCAGTTTCACTCTGTCAATCATCTCTATCGCCTACTTAACACTTTGAAAATAGGACAAAATCATGAACACTACGAATTCAAAACAGAAACTAAACTACATTCCACAGATCATCATCGGCATCGGCATAATTGCGATCGCTGTAGTGGTTTGGTGGCACATTCCTGATTCTTTCTGGAAATATCTTTTTTTCTTGCGTGCGCCTATTCTCTGGGGTTTACTGCTGGTGACACTCCCTCTAATAGCTACCTTATGGCTGCCAGCCATGCTGAGAAATTTATTTGTTCTTCGTGGTCCGTGGCAACTTATCTCTGTAATTGTCAGTGCAAACATGGCGGCAATAGGGGTCATTATTAATGCCTATATGCTTCTCAAAGGTGCGCCAGATCGTTTTGGACTATCACCGTGGCTCGAAATTTCTGACATCTGGCAATATGGGTTGGCGATCGCTTTGAGTTTACCGATCTGCTTCACCTCTTATAAGCTTTCAAAAGAGGAAATTAAAGAAAAGAATCCCATCCAAGGAGTGATTTTCAGCGTGTTATTGAGTTTGGTGCTGTTGTTTGCAGTGATTCAGACGAAAACCTGGATATTTACTAACTTTGCTAACAATAAGTTACTCATTAGTTTCGTTGAATTCATTACCAGACATAAAACTGAAGGCTATATTATAGGAACACAGCCAAAACCACAGCAATTCCTTGAAGGTCATCTGAGTAACATCGCTTTTTTTATAGTTGCCTTCATCGTCTATGGCATCATTGGTTGGAAATTTCAGCCACAATCTCAACCATCCGACAAGAAAAAAGAAGCGGCTGCCCTAATGTATGTGATGCTAATCATCATGATGATAGCACCCTTGTCTGGAAGCCTAACCTTCTATTTCGATTACTATCGCGTTCCTGTCTTTCTGCTCTTTGTGGTTATTGTTGCTTTGATGTATGCGCTGTTTAAGGTGGATCACTTTTTTGAATTAAACTTAAATGAGGCAAACAAATACGATGCCAAGGATTTCAAAAAGGCAATAGAAAAACGACTCGAGTATCAAGAAGAAGAAAAGGAAAAGACCTTAGTAGTTGTCTGTGCGAGTGGGGGCGGCATTCAAGCCGCAGGCTGGATAGTTCAAGTCCTGACGGGATTACAAGATATGCTAGGTAATTCGTTTACCAAGTCAATTGGTTTTATTAGCTCTGTTTCAGGTGGTTCAGTTGGAACGATGTATTATCTCGATCGCTTTGCCGATAAAGGATATCCTGAGTCTAAGGAGTTTGAAAATATCTTTAAGAGTGCTACTGAAGATAGTTTGGATGCGGTAGGTTGGGGATTAGCTTATCCTGATTTATGGCGCATTATTGGGCTTCCTTTTCTCGCTCCTAAAATGTGCGATCGGGGAAAAGTAATAGAGACAGATTGGCAAGGAGAGTTAAAAAATCCCAATAGCAAACAATTTTTATCTACTTGGAGCGAACAAATTTTAAATGGTAAAATTCCCATCCCTATTTTCAATGCGACTCTGGTTGAAGATGGTCGTCGATTTCTAATTTCACCGATGACTTTTTGTAAACCTAGTAGCAACAAATCAGTGGATTTTAACACCCTTTATGCGGGATATGACATTGATGTTGTCACAGCCGCAAGGCTCTCAGCAACTTTTTCTTATGTATCGCCTATTTCTCGCTATGTTGGTGAAAATAAAAACCAGAAGGGGAAAGGGAAGGGGAATTATCATATTGCTGATGGTGGCTATTTCGACAATTCTGGTGTGGTGACGATGGTGGAATGGCTCAATGAATGGCTAGAACCCAACAAAGGACTTAACATTAAACGAGTTCTTTTGTTACAAATTAATGCTTTTCCTAAGACTGAACCCTCCAAAAATGAGAGTGGCGGTGGAGGTTGGTTTCAGGCGATAATAGGTCCTTTACTGACCTTATTCAGCGTCCGTGATACTACCCAGTTGTCTCGAGTTTCTACTGAAGTAGAACTTCTTCAACAGCGATGGAAAAATCAAGTAAAGATCGCATATTGTCCTATCTTTTTTCCAAAGAATGGTAAAAATGGTGAAAATAAACCACCTCTGTCCTGGACACTAACGGAAAAGCAAAAACAAAATATTAAAAACGGATGGTGCGGAATTAAGAAGGAAATTGGCAAGCAAATTGGGGAGCAAATTGGGGAGGAGTGGAAAAAATGGGGATTTGAAGACCCATCTCAAAAATCAACCAATGAGAAATAGCCAGCTTCCTGCGGTTGCGCTTTATCCCCAATAATTTAATCTGCGATCGCTTTTTTTTGACCTTCAACTGATCTGCGATCACTTTTTGAGGTTTTTATAACTGCGATCGCTCATCAACCGGGCAAATAACCAAGTCACTATCAATGCTGTGGATACCGGGAGCGGAGCGCTGGCGAAGCCAGATCGCTTCGGGCGCACCGTGGCCGAGGTGTACGCCAACGGTCAGCTAGTTCAACTTCAGCAGGTGAAGGACGGTATGGTTTGGGCTTATGATCGATTCAAGGCTGACTGTCCAAGCTGGAATGAAATCGAGAGGGCTTTTAAGGAAACTCCCTCGAATCGCAAGGGAATTTTCGGGGGAAACCCGATGCCACCCTGGGAATGGCGACGACGGAATCGGTAGTTTATAGAGAAATTCCGAGAGGTAAACTATGAACAGAGACATCATTACTGGAATGGACGGCGAGATTTATGCCAGACGCGATCTGAGTCGGGAGTGGGGCGGGGCGATCGATCTGGGAACGGCGAGGACTGGAAAAAGTTTCGGCGTTGACGGACACTTAGGGGAAACTAATTGCCTCGGCGTTTGGGATAGTGTGGACAGACTCAGATTCAGGACTTCGCATAACCTTCGTCTGGAACTCGCCACCGACCCCAAGGTGATCACCGAGTTGGTTCGATTCGATAGTAAGGGTGTCGCCACCGTCGTCGGTTCGGTTGAATACGGCGCTCGATTATCCTTGAATTTAACACCGGGTCGCTACGGCCTCAGTTTCTTTGTCGAGGGAGATTTGATTTCTTATCAAGTTAATGCCAGTTTCATTAGAACTCTTGCAAATTAATTATATGTTATAATCGTGGGTTAACTAATTTTCCAAAAAAACATAGTTAATTAGTGCATTTGTCCTGAATGAAAACCTGAAGTTTAACTTTTAACTCAAAACTCTTTAGAGCTGCTTTAATTTGGTTGTCAAAACCTCTTTATTTAAGCAGCACAAACTATCTCAATTATAAAAATTGAGAATAAATTCTCCTTGACTTGATTAATGTTTGGCAACTTTTAATAAGTTGCTATACCTATCCCTAACTCATAGTTATAAACAGCCGCCAACAGGTTAATTCTTAAACTATATCTTCGA
>NZ_JADBUE010000182.1:0-2901 GCF_020245805.1 Microcystis sp. M179S2
AAGATATAAAGGTCAACGCAGACACAGCAGTTTTTATGTGGGTCAACATCTCTATCATTGGCTCCAGCTACATCAAATGTTCCCAAAAAATATAGAAGAGCTAATGCAAATTAGCCGCTATCGGTTGAAGGATTACATCAAGGGACAAAGAGCTATATCGCTTGCCCTATCTACCTTCTAGCTCGCTTGTTTCCCTCTCAGTATTATCCCACAAGGTTTTTAGATTAAGCTTCTTGCATAATTAATTTTTGAGGGTTCAAAAACGGCAATACCAGCTGCCTAGACAAATCAGAAAGTAAAAGTCGTGCGGATAGTACCGATAACTAAGGTGGAATTGTTGTTATTCGAGTTAGGAGAAGTAATCACGATTACCCCTGGAGTAAGGGCAATATTATCGGTGAGCTTCCACTCATAAAATCCTTCGATATGAAAGGAAGTATCGGGATCATTAGTGGAACTGCCATCATTTAATCTAATACTAGAACTAGATACCCAAGGCTGCATACCAACAATAATACCAGCCGTATTTCCTTCCTTAAATAGATCAGGAAAAGCCAAAGTTATCGCCCAATTCCAGATATCTAAATCCCCGCGTTCTAGTTGTCCATCTAAGGTGCTAAGGGTGATAGCTTTTGTGTAACCCCCCCAACCACCGAGGACAAAACCATCGACAATTCGCCAAGTAAATTGTAAACCCAAACTATTATTAATTGTCGGGACAGCCTCCCCGAATAGTTCTTCGGTGAAAAATCGGAAATTCGAGCGCTGGCTTCCCGTTCCCGTATCTAATTGGTTATAACCATGAAGGTAGGATAAAGCAATGCCAAAATTCTCGTCTGGAACATAACCCAGCTGCGCTAGGGCAGTATAGGAGCCGTTAAATAAACCCGCTCCCGGGTTAGGATCGTTAGCATCCCCGGCAAGATAACCGGCGCTGAACTGGAAAGCCCCATAATTACCCTGTAAACCGAGTCCAGTTTGTCCGGGGGCAAAATAAAGGGGATTGCGGGTACCAAAAGCGGAAAGCGCCCCACTAGCACCATCTCCATCCAAAAAGTTGAGGGTATTGGTAAAGTCATCTTTAGCACCTCCCGTCGCTTCTAACCAGAGGTAGATATTTTCCGTTAGGGGGAAACTGTAGTTTAAAACTTCTAGCAATAAATCATTGCCGTCCGGTTGGGTAAAGGCTAAGGTACTTTGAAAAGTTCCGGTGGTATCGGCTAAATCGGCAATATTTCCCGTTGCTAGACGGGTATAGAGTAAATCTTTGCCTGTGAAGCTAGTATTTAATTCTAAACGGGCCCGATAACCAAAAGCTGGTACTTGGGGAATCCCTTCACCACCGTTTTTTTCTCCTGTGGCTACTCCATATAATGCCATCACCACTTCCCCAGTTAATTTAGTAGTGGTGGAAAATTGATTATTTTCCAGAAAAGCGACTCGATTTTCTAAGTTATCAACCCTAGCACCCAATGCAGCTAATTCTGTCTCGAATTCGCTGACTAATCGCTTGATTTTGTCTAGATCTTCTTTTAATACCGCTACTCCTTCTTGAATCAATCTTTCTAGGGTATTTAAGCAAGCATTCAACCCGGCGGCAAATTCCCAACGAGTTAAAGCGCGTTCACCGCGAAAAGTACGGTCAGGATAACCTACTATACAACCATACCTCTCCACGAGACTTCTTAAGGCCTCAAAAGCCCAGGCGGTGGGAGAAACATCCCGCAATTGATTGACACTTGTTACCTGTGCCATGGGGTTACTAGAGAGGTTTTCGAGACTATTAGCCAGTACCGGACCAGAAAAACCCAGTAATATGGCTGCTGTTAGGAAATTTTGCTTGATTTTCATTGCTGTCTCCCACACCTATAAGAATGATTATTGTTCTCAGTATAATCAGGTTAGCAAAATTTTTCTAGTCTGGCACTGTTGCAAATATTTTTCAAGTGTTACTCCAGATAAAATCTGAATTGTTTAGCATTTCTTGGTTCAAATAAATCTTAAATGATAATAAAAGCAATAGGTAAATAATTTTATTGTTCCTAAGAACAAGATAGAGACGCTGCTGACAGCATCTCTAAATGATTATTTTTGGTTCAATTGAGGATAAAAAACGAGGTGACTAGCGCAATTCAGCGTTAAACTCGTTAAAAGAGCGTCTTTTTAACTCTAGCGATTGCGATCGAGGCAAAAGCTCAAAAACCTTTCTTAAGACATCATCCACATCTTCATATTTAACATTGCCCAAACCATCATAAACCACTTTACCTTGTTGGTCTAAAACCACCGTTTGGGGAACCCCACCGCGATAATAGTAACCCGGTTCATCGGGACGATAGGAAGACTTTAAGGGGATAGAATCGACAGTAACGGGGATAATACTGGCGGCGCGACCGTAAAACTCTTGAAAACGGGAGACAATCGCCGCAAATTGCTTACAATCGCTACTATCATCCAAATAATAGACAATAATAGCTGGAATTTTCCGTTGAAAAGTTTCCGCTAAATTTAAACGCGGTGGCACGAGGGAACCATTACCCGCATAGACCACAAAAATATTACCATCGAGGCGATCATCATCGATCCCCGCATAGGCGCTAGGGGTTAGCCAAGGAGAGAAACTCGTCAGAGCAACAATGAGAAAGACAAGACAGATCTGAAGACGCAGCCGATAACGAGATTTCATGATCAACAGGGTTAGAATATTAAGACAATTTTTAGTTTGACATACCCCACGCCGTAAACGGACGTGGATTCTTCTAGCATCACTGCTGTGAATTTCTGGCTCAACGAGTCCACTTGAATTAGATTCCTGGCGAAATCCCACCCAGAGGTGGTTCTCTCCTCAGACTTTCGCTCCCTTACAGAAGCCTGTTTTCGTATGCCCTACGATACAGTTCA
>NZ_JADBUE010000183.1:0-10705 GCF_020245805.1 Microcystis sp. M179S2
ACGGGACAAAGGGTTAACCTCGATTGATGATTTTCCTTGATCTATCTGGGTTTCAGCGATTTTGGGCTTCTCGAAGTAAATCCCAAGCGGGGATTGGAGTTGAGGCTTTTCTCGATTTGTTTTTTGTCTAAGTCCCACTAGCCATCGTGATGCTGTTTTAGAAAGATTACAAAGCGATCAACTCCTTGACAAAACATCAAAAGGTTGGACAATTCCTAATTTATCTGCCATCCTTCTGGCCAGACAACTTGAGAGCTTTTCCCCTACCTTAGCGCGTAAAGCACCACGAGTGATTATCTATGAGGGAACAGGTAAAATTAAAACTCGACTGGAACAGACAGGAACTAAGGGATATGCTGTGGGTTTTGATGGTTTAGTTAATTTTGTCCACGATTTAGCCCCTCAAAATCGCGTCATCGAGGAGGTTCTTAGGGAAGAAGTGAAAATGTTTCCTCCACAAGCTTTGCGAGAACTGATCGCCAATGCTTTGATTCATCAGGACTTTCTCGCTACAGGCGCTTCGGTGATGATTGAAATGTATGATGATCGAGTAGAAATCTCTAACCCTGGTATTCCTTTTATCAAAGTAGAACGCTTTATAGACGAATATCGCTCCCGTAATGAGCAATTAGCTGACATAATGCGTCGTTTTGGCATTTGTGAAGAAAAGGGCAGTGGTATTGATAAAGTTATTTCCGCTGCCGAGAAATTTCAACTTCCCGCACCAGATTTTAGAGTAGGTGAGATCCGAACAACTTCTATCCTATTCGCTCATCAGGATTTTGGCAAAATGAGTCAATCTGACCGTATTCGCGCTTGTTATCAGCACTGTTGTCTCCTCTATGTCGATAATCAACGGATGTCTAACCAAACCTTACGAAATCGCTTTTGTTTAAATGAATCAAAAAACAATACTGTTTCTCAAGTGATTGGGGCAACTAAAGAAGCAGGACTGATTAAACTTGACGAATCTGAATCTAAATCAACTCGTTATGCTCGTTATCTCCCCTTTTGGGCCTAGACTAGCCTTGAGCGAAGTGGAAATGCTAAAAAGTGCTTCAACGCAAATCCATTTTAGGGATGTCAAATCGGCGAAACCCTTATACAGCGAGCAAAAAAGTGCTTCAACGCAAATCGACATTTTTCCAAGAGGAGATTTTATCATCGCGTCCACACGGGAGTGGGACTTGTGGACGACAACGGCGATACATTTCTTTAAACTGCACCCCCCAAACGTAAATAGGCTTCAATAAAGCTATCTAAATCCCCATTCATTACCCGGGTAACATCGGTGGTTTCCACATTACTGCGGAGATCCTTAACCAATTGATAGGGATGAAAAACATAGTTACGGATTTGATTGCCCCAAGCGGCCTCCACCATATCGCCGCGAATTTCGGCGATCGCTTGAGCCTGTTGTTCCCGAGCAATAATTAACAATTTCGCCTTTAATAAAGCTAGGGCTTTTTCTTTATTTTGTAATTGCGATCGCTCTTGGGTACAACGTACAGCGATACCTGTGGGAAGATGAACTACACGCACGGCAGTTTCCACTTTATTAACATTTTGTCCACCTTTTCCCCCAGATCTAGTGGTGGTAATTTCTAAATCTTTATCGGGAATTTCTACCCTCACCGCATCATCGCCCAAAATTGGCATCACTTCCACCCCGGCGAAACTGGTTTGACGTTTACCATTAGCATTAAAAGGGGAAATTCTGACTAACCGATGGGTGCCTTTTTCTCCTTTCAGATAACCGTAAGCATAAGTTCCGGCAATCTCAATTGTCACCGATTTAATTCCCGCTTCATCTCCTTCTGATATTTCCGCTAAAGTGACTTTATAACCCTGTTTCTCGGCCCAGCGAGAATACATTCTCAGGAGCATTTCTGTCCAATCTTGGGCATCGGTTCCCCCGGCCCCCGCATTAATCGTTAAAACCGCTCCTTTTGCGTCGTAGGGACCATTTAAAAGCTGTTGCAATTCCCAGCGATCGAGGTCATGCTGTAAATGAGTTAAGTTGTCTGTCGCTTCTTCTAGTAAAGTTCGATCGGATTCTAATTCTAATAACTCGATAATTGCCTTGGTATCTTCTAATTGCCCACACCAACCCTGATAGGTTTCTAAAGAAGATTTACATTCATTTAGTTCTTGCAGGGTTTTTTGAGCCGTATCGAGATTATCCCAAAAAGTAGGGACGGCCGCCACCTGTTCTAAGTCTTTAATTTTCGCCCTTAAAGTGGGTAAGTCAAAGATAGTCCTGGGTTTTACCCAGGCGCAATCCTACTATCTCGATACCTTTTTTTAGTTCCGATATTTCCATGTTTTCAGTTATCAGTTATCAGTTATCAGTTACTCTAGGAGTCGGTCGTCGGTCGTCAGGAGTTGAGATTTGGGGTTTTAGGGAGTTGGGGTTTTAGGGTTTTGGGGTCTTAGTTGAAATTCCCCCATTTTCCCATTTCCCCTATCCACTCTCTGTTCCCCGTTCCGCAGTTCCAGCGTTCGCTAAAATGGTACGATCGATCCGCGCAGGGGGGCAAGAGTTTGTAAAGCGTTTTCAGCCTTATCGCGACTACTAAACGCGCCTATTTGCCAGACGCGACGACCTTGGTGGGAAGTGGGGAAAGCGTCGGGATAGAGAGAACGAACCCTAGTGCGATCGCTCTCTGTTTTAGCTTCGATTACTACTTTAAAACCTTGGCGACTACTATTGCTCATATTACCACTACTGGGATTAGCGGCAGCCCGATTAAAAGTGATTACGTCTGATAAACTTCTGGGATTGCCTAGGTTGCGCGGTGGCGGAGGTGGTACAATTGCATTATTATTCTGAGAATTGGGAGGAGTCAGGGGGGGTAAATTAGGGGTAACTGGGGACGGTGGCGTTAAATTTGGCTCTGGTACTGGATTATTGACCACTGGCTGAGGATTGCTCTCTACTGCTGTTTCTGCAGCGGTAAAAGTATATTCTCGCACTTCGGGATTAGCAGCAGGATTAACAGGTGTTTCTGCTTTGACGGATTCTCTGGGGAGGGAATAACTATTACCCGCGAGTAATTCCGGGGGAGGATTGAAATTGGGACTATCGGCAGTTAGATAGATATGACTGAGATTTTGACCAGCTAGACTGCGTTTAGTAAAGCGCCAGCCATCGATGAGATAAATTTGCATTAGACCGGTCCCTAAACCTTTTGTCCGTCCAATAATTACCTCCGATTGCCTGGGATTGCGGGGGGTTCCCACGAGGACTAATTCCCCGTTGCGTTGTACGATACGCAGCAGGTATTCTAAACCGTAATCTTTGCCCTGAATGCGAAGGGAATAACCGTTACTGTCGGTGGCCCGTTCACAACTGCCCGTAAAATCGAAATCGAGCAGCAGAGGCTGAACAATGGTCGGTTCTGTGCCATTTACCGCCCAACATTGGCGTTTACCCGGGATTTGTTGCAAAATCAGTAAATCGTATTTACCGTTACCGTAGGGTCGGGCAATAGCGATAAAATCTTCTTGATTAACTTCTCTTTGTTCAAAGAGAGTTGCTTGACTCGGTGTAGTCAGGAGACAACCCCCCAGAAGTGAAAACAATAGGGTAAATTTTAAGGATGATTTTAGATTCATAAATAGGGAGCGTTGTTATAGAGATTGTACTTGCATTTATTTTATCGATCTAGACGTAAGCCAGAGAATTTTGTTTTCTTGGAAGATAGCTATGACTCGACCTAATCCACAGTAGGATAGAGATTGCTAAAAATTGACTCTTGAGTAGAGTGGCAACAAGATGGCGAAAGCGGCGATTATTGGATTGGGAAGATCGGGAATAGCAGCGGCAAGATGCTTAAAACGGGATGGTTGGCAGGTGACATTAAGCGATCGCTCTGATTCTCCCAGTTTACAAGCAACCAAAACCAATCTGGAAAGGGAAGGAATTATTGTCAATCTTGGTCAAAATCTCAGTCTAGAGGCTTCGGACTTGCCTAATCTTATCGTGGTTAGCCCCGGGGTGCCTTGGGATGCCCCGATTTTAATTACTGCCAGAGAAAAAGGCATCGATACGATCGGAGAATTAGAATTAGCTTGGCGTTATCTGCAATCTTCCCCTTGGTTGGGTATTACGGGAACTAACGGCAAAACCACCACCACCGCCCTCTGTGCCGCTATTTTTCAAAAAGCGGGGTTAAATGCCCCTTCCTGCGGTAATATCGGCTATGCTGCCTGTGAATTGCCTTTAAAAGCCGATAAATACGATTGGATTATTGCGGAGATTAGTAGTTATCAGATCGAGTCCAGTCGGGATTTATCGCCGAAAATCGGCATCTGGACAACTTTTACCCCCGATCACCTCAGTCGTCATCAAACCCTGGAAAATTATTATCAGATTAAAGCCTCTTTACTGCAAAAAAGCGATCGCCAAATCCTCAACGGTGATGATCCCTATCTGCGTCAAATCGGTGTTAGTCAATGGCAACAAGCTTATTGGACTTCTGTGCAGGGCAAAGCTGCGCTTTTGGGCGATCCTAGTCGTGGTGTTTATCTCCAAGATAACTGGATCGTGGCTTTTGGGGAGTTAATTGCCCCGGTTAATCTCCTGAAAATGGTGGGTAGTCACAATCAGCAGAATTTGCTTATGGCTGTGGCCGCCGCTAGATTGGCAGGAATCGAGAAAAAAGCCATTACCGAAGCGATCGCCACTTTCCCCGGGGTTGCCCATCGTCTAGAGTATGTTTGTACCTATAAAGGCCTAGACTTTATTAATGATAGTAAAGCAACTAACTACGATGCCGCCGCAGTGGGCTTAAAATCTGTCCCGAGTCCGGCGATTTTAATCGCGGGGGGAGAAGCGAAAGCAGGGGATGATCGGGCTTGGATCGCTGAAATTAAGGCAAAAGTCGCCACCGTGCTGCTGATTGGTGACGCTGCCGCCGATTTTGCCCTTCGTTTACAGTCGGCAGGTTATCAAGATTATGAATGTGTAGAAACGATGGACAGGGCAGTTCAACGCGCGGCTGAACTAGGACCGGCAAAAGAGGCTAAAGTGGTGTTATTATCGCCCGCTTGCGCTAGTTTTGACCAATACCCAAGTTTTGAACATCGCGGCGATCACTTCCGGCAGTTGTGTTTACAGTTGTAGGGAATGGGGAAGTGGGGAAGTGGGGAAGTGGGGAATTTCAACTAAAACCCCAACACCCTAAAACCCTAACACCCTAAAACCCCGTTGCCGACGACTAAGACGCAATTTTTGTTGCCAAAGATACTCTTTTTCGGCTAAGTTGGGTAAAATCAGGAGGAGTGAACCAAAAAATTAAGAGAAAAAACGTGCTGGGATCGTCCTTCCATCTTGATCATCTTTTTAACAAGCCCCTAATTGCCTGTCTTTTGTCCTGTGTGGGTGTCTTGCTGCCGATCCCAGTTTTAGCGACACCGGTGGCAGTGTTAAAAAGTCAAGAAAATGCCAATCAATGGACAGATATAACCGAACGTTTGCAAAATGTCGGGGTTAATTACTGCATTCTCCAGAGTAATCAGTGGCAAAGCGACGCGGATCTAAATAAAATTAAGGTTCTAATCATCCCCAACGTCGAGACTATTTCCGGTTTACAAGCTGATGTCTTGAGTCGTTGGCTTAATCGCGGTGGTAAAATTATTGTCACCGGTCCGGCGGGGAATCTTTCGGAACCTGCTGTGCGCGATCAATTGCGATCGCTATTTGGGGCTTACTGGGCTTATCCTCACTCCCAAGCTTACACCCTGCGGCCGACTAATTTGGGTGAACTGAAAAACCAAAAACCTCTAGCCAGCAGTCTCCTCGGTGGTGTGGTTATCCCCACGGGAGTTAATAGCCAAACCGTTGCCGTCTGGGGGGCGCGCAACAATCCCCCCGCCGTTGTCCTCAATAATAACTCGATCTTTCTCGGTTGGCGCTGGGGCAGCGATGCCGTCGCTAATCTCGCCCTCGATAGTGCTTGGCTAGAAACCGCCCTGCAACGCTACGGCATTAATCGCAGTTCTTCCAATAGCACAATTGCGCCCTATTGTCAAGGTCAATCAACAATAGTTAATAATATTAATAATACCCCAACAGCGATCTCCCGTAGCGAGCGCGTTGCGATCGCACCCCGTCGCCCTCTACCGCAGATTTCAGAAAATCCCCCCAGTGAAACGGCGAGATTAAGTCCGAGTACCGAGGCAATTCCCCCCAGAGCCAGCCTAACTCCTCAACAAATTAGCCAGATGACGGCGGAATTGCAGGGATTAATCGGGCGTTATGGGGTGACTCTCTTAGCTTTAGAAGCCAGCAACAGTAATATATCCAATACTGATAAATCCTTAGCACAAGCATTTCATAATCGCGGGAAAAATTCCCCCACCTCAGATACAGCCAGACGATTCCGTTTAGCCCTAGAAAATGCCCAAGGAACCTTAAATAATTTTCAGAATTTAATTGCTCAGGGTTCCTATACGCAAGCGCGGGAATTTTGGTTACAAGCGCGGCGAAATCTTTGGGATAATTATCCCACTAATCGACAATTTGCCCAACCAGAAATACGGGCAATGTGGTTAGATCGAGGCACGATCGTAGAAACTAAAAACGAGGAGGATTTAGCTAAAGTATTCGATCGCATGGCGGCAGCGGGTATTAATGTGGTCTTTTTCGAGACAGTTAATGCTAGTTATACTATTTATCCCAGTCAAGTTGCCCCCGAACAAAACCCTTTAACCAGAGGTTGGGATCCCCTAAAAGTTGCCGTTAAATTAGCCCATGAACGCAATATGGAAATCCACGCCTGGGTGTGGGTTTTTGCGGCGGCTAATCAAGCTCATAATAAAGTATTAGAGCAACCATTAGATTATCTAGGTCCGGTTTTATCCCGTAATCCCGATTGGGGGGCAACTAATAAAAGTGGTGGTTCTTTTGATTACAGTCAAGGCATGAAAAAGGCCTTTTTTGATCCTGCTAATCCCGAGGTACAGAACTATCTTTTATCTCTTTACGAGGAAATTGTCAAGAATTATGATGTGGATGGCTTGCAGTTAGATTATATTCGCTATCCCTTCCAGAGTCAAGATTCTAATCAAACCTATGGTTATGGTAAATCCGGCCGCTGGTTATTTAAACAAATGACGGGAGTTGATCCAATTACTTTAAATCCCCGGGGTGCTTTATGGGAACAATGGACTAGCTTTAAAATCCGTCAGGTTGATACTTTTGTCTCGCAGGTTTCTACTCGCTTAAAACAGATTCGCCCCCACTTAAAAATGTCGGCGGCGGTGTTTCCCCTAGAACAAAAAGAACGATTATATCGTATTCAACAAAACTGGGAAGAATGGGGTCAAAATCAATGGATAGACCTGATATTTTTAATGACTTATGCTCTCGATACAGGGACTTTAGAAGATAAAACCAAGTCTTTATTTGATCGCCAAATTGCAGGAAATGCTCTGATTATACCCGGTATCCGTCTGTTAAAAGTACCCGATCAAGTCACGATCGATCAACTACAATTTATTCGCAATCTTCCCACTTCGGGATTCGCTCTTTTTGCCACAGAAAATCTCAATCCCAACTTGCAAACAATTCTTAATCGCATTCAGGGATCGATAATTACGAAAAAAACCGAACCTTTACCCCACCGTCAACCCTTCAAAACGGCGGCGGCGAGGTTTAATTCCCTGCGTCAAGAGTGGAGTTTTTTAATAATAAATAATTTATGGGCAATGGAGGAGGGAACCTTAAAAGCTTGGGGGCAAGAAGTGGACGAAATGGCTAATCTATTAGAGCAATTAGCTAATAATCCCAGCCCTCGCAATTTGACTTTAACTCAAAATGCTTTAAAGCGATTTAGCTATAAATTTAAATCTGTGATGTCCAGACAAAAAGATTTATCTGCCTATCAAATACAGGTCTGGGAAAATCGCCTCGCCACCCTACAAAGTCTCTTAAGTTATGGTCAAATGGTTGAGTTTTAATTAAGGCAAAAGGTAGGAGGCAGGTTTTGGGGTTTTAGGGTTTTAGGGTTTTAGTTCAATTTCCCCACTTCCCCACCTCCCCACTTCATAATTCATCATTCCCACACCCCACACCCCACACCCCACACCCCACACCCCACACCCTCTTGTCAGAGGCCCGCCCGAATATGTAACAATTTATGGAAGAAAACCCCCAAGCAAATTTAACGAGAAAAACATGGCAGCTACAATTAAGAAAGGAGCTTTAGTCCGCGTGGTGACGGGAAACCTAGAAAATAGCCTCGAAGCCCTAGCCAGCGATCGCCGTTTACCCAGTTATATGTTCAACTCGACAGCAGAAGTCTTGGATATAAAAGATGATTATGCTTTGATTAAATTCTATGTTCCTACCCCCAGTGTGTGGCTAAAGCTCGAACAACTGGAACCCGCCTGATGAGGATATTGCCTCATCCATAAACCATGGTTGACTTCTACGATACACTCCTCCCCTGTCAATCGCCCCGAGTCTCGGTTATTGGTGCTGGTAACGTCGGACGCACCCTGGCCCAACGCATCGCCGAAAAAAACCTCGCCGATGTAGTTCTCCTCGATATCGTCAATGGTTTACCCCAGGGTATTGCCCTAGATTTGATGGAAGCTCAGGGCATAGAACTGCACGACAGCGAGATTATCGGCACTAATAACTACGAAGACACGGCAGGCTCGGATATTGTCGTGATTACGGCCGGATTAGCCAGAAAACCGGGCATGAGTCGCGATGATCTCATGAATGTCAATGCCAAAATCGTCGTTGAGGCCGCCACTAAATGCCTCAAGTATTCTCCGGAAGCCATTTTTATCGTCATCACCAATCCCCTGGATGTGATGACCTATCTAGTCTGGCAAGCAACCGGTTTACCGCCCCAAAGAGTGATGGGAATGGCGGGAGTCCTCGATTCTTCCCGTTTACAAACCTTTATCGCCATGGAATTGGGGGTTAGTACCGCCGACGTTCATGCCATGGTCTTGGGTGGTCACGGTGATTTAATGTTGCCCCTACCCCGTTACTGTACCGTCAGTGGTGTGCCGATTACCGAATTAATGGACGAGATAACAATTAATCGTCTAGTGGAGAGAACTCGCAACGGTGGGGCTGAAATCGTCAAATTACTGCAAACTGGCGGCGCTTATTACGCCCCTGCTTCCTCTGCCTGTACCATGGTCGAGACGATATTGAGAAATCAATCCCGTTTACTGCCGGCCGCAGCCTATCTTAAGGGTGAATACGGTTTACAGGATGTCTATCTGGGGGTTCCCTGTCGCCTAGGCTGTCGGGGAGTGGAAAGTATTCTGGAAGTGCGTTTGACCGATGCTGAACGTCTGGATCTACACACTTCTGCCGCCTCAGTTCGTCAAAATGTTCATTTAGCTCTTGACAGTCTCAAGGTTTTGATGTAGCTAATACAACTCATATTTTAAGAGGGTACAGGGCAAAGAACCGTTATACAAGGGAGTGCGACGGGAAGAACGCAGACCGATTTGTTTGGTCAGTTCTTTGTTTCCCGATAAAATATAGGCTGTCCAACCCTTAAACCTCTGTTTTAAGACATCACCGAAGGATTTGTATAAGGCCCCTAATTCTTCGGTATTGCCCAATCTTTTGCCGTAAGGGGGATTACAGAGAATAATCCCTCGATCGCTCGCCGGTTCTAAGTCGGTGATGCTTTGCAAGCTAAAATTAATATGCTCCTGCACTTGACAAAAATAGGCATTATCCTCGGCCTGATGCAAAACCTCGTAATCGGCATCACTAGCATAAATTGGCGCATTTAGCCGAGATTTTTGTTTTTCTTTAGCTTCCTTAACCAAAGATTGCCATAAATCCGGTTGATAGTCTGGCCACTTCTGAAATCCGAACTGGGAACGAGATAAACCGGGGGCAATATTTAAAGCTTTTAACGTCGCTTCGATGACAATGGTTCCCGAACCACAAAAAGGGTCTAAAAGCGCCATGTCGTCCTGCCATGCCGATAATTCTACCAAAGCAGCGGCGAGACTTTCTTTCAGAGGTGCGACTCCCATGGCCCGATGATACCCGCGACGATGCAAACTGTGCCCAGAACTATCTAAACTAAGCACACAGCGATTTTTCTCGATATGAGCGTTAATTTGCAGGTCGGGATTTTCTGTATCCACAAAAGAACGGGGATTCCCCTGTTGACGCTGTTGGTCGATAATAGCGTTTTTGATGCTTAAAGCGGTGTAATGGGTGTGATTGAGGCTATCGTTCGTTCCCGTACATTGTACCGCTAAAGTTTCCTCACTGCTGAGATAATCGCGCCAATCAATGGCTTGAATGCCATCATACAGTTCCTTCCCATCCCCACAGGGAATTTCGGCAATGGGAACCAAAACCCGAAAAATAATTCTTGACCAAAGATTGACTCGATAGAGTAGGGAGATATCCCCCTGAAAATGGACTCCGGTGAATACTGGTTTCACTTCTTTGGCCCCTAGGAATTCTAATTCCCTAGCGGCAATTTCTTCTAGTCCCCTCGCGGTAGTAGCAAAATAGGATCGAGTCATTTCAGTTATCAGTTATCAGTTATCAGTTATCAGTTATCAGTTATCAGTTATCAGTTATCAGTTATCAGTTTTCAGTTATCAGTTATCAGTTATCAGATGTGAGTTATCAGATGTGAGTTATCAGTTTTCACAGAAAGATTTGGCTCTTCGTTACTTGGTATGGTTCGATAGGGGG
>NZ_JADBUE010000184.1:0-17434 GCF_020245805.1 Microcystis sp. M179S2
AATAGAGAGAATTCTTGTCCATTAAGAAATGTTACAAATTACATGGGTACATTAAGAAAAGTTAAGGGGGTACATCCATTGATGGATAAGGGTTTTGGGCTATTATGGTATATATGTATGGGGGAAGTTCAGATATCAAATATATTACAGAAGTTCTCAATGATCCAAAAGTTATTCCTATGATTCGTGGCAAGTTTTTTGAGTTCACTGTACAAGATGAACTGTCAAAAATACTCGCGAATAATTATTTAGTTACTAATCCTCGCTTAAATCCTCAAGCCGGTTATCACGATATAGATGTAGCTATTATCAATCAAAAAAACGCCAAAAAATACTCTGCTGAATGTAAGTTAGCCAAAAAAGGTAGTTTCCGTCTTCAGGGAGGTATCAGACCTTTTATTGAAGTCAAATGTATGAGATCAAGAACCTTAGGAGACAAAGCGGCAGAACAAAGGTCTAAATTGATAGGAATACCTTCAACAAGCCTCAATATTCACAAAGATCAATATATTGAAACAGATTTTGATTTAGTGATTACATCTCTTGCCAATGCTTTTTTTCAGACCAATTTAGAAACAGGACTATTTGTTTGGAATCCCACACCAAAAGAGCAAATATTTTTAAGCAAAATTAATATTAATAATCAAGAAGAAGCCCTTTTAAAAATGTACGTTGCCAGAAGTAAAGATTTAACAGCAAATCAAACCAATAATATCAATTGTTCTCGCCAGAAATGCCAGGATCAAAACTGTAATTTCATCCCTAATTATCCCAAAATTTTCTTTGATGTTAATACGGCTGAACCTCTACAACCATGGCTCCCGATCAAAAAAATAGAGGATTTACTTGATTAAAATTAGGAATCAAGATACATCGAATAAACTTAATTGTAGAGGTGTAAATCTTGCAGGTTTCTCAAGATCATAATTAGCAATAAATACCTCCTTGCCCTTGCGTCTTTCACTCTGATAACCATGTTCTAATTTTAAACCATTTTTTTGATCATCAGTTCGATTAATAGTGTAATTCCATTCATTATCTTGTAAAGAAATACACCAATCATACATTTCTCTAATTTCGGAGCAATTATCATAAGTCAAAAGAAATTTAAATCGATGTTGATGTTTTTTCAACGTCTTACATAACCTTTCATGATCTTCTAGACTGAAGAAGCAGGAATAGAATTTATTTTGATCTGCTTGAAAGTAAGGAGGATCGACAAATAAAAAGTAATCATCGGGTAATTGATTGATTAAATCTTCAAAATCTAAACAAGATAAATTGACATTTTGCAGTTTTTCCGAAGTGGTTTTTAGGTGAGAAGGCCAATTTTCAGGACGCATAGAATACTTATCACCATAGCCCCAATAACAATTTTCAAGTTTCATAATTCCTGAGTAGGAAGTTCTATTTAGATAATACCAACGCATGGCTCTTTCTAGGTCATTGGCTGGTTGAAATTCATTTTTATAATAATTGTGTAATTCTTTGGTAGCGTTTAGATCTTTTAATAATTCAATTAGACTATCAAGATGATCTTTGATATGTCGATAACAGTTCATTAATTCCTCATCTTTGTCATTGAGAATATTCTCTGCTACACTTTCCTTAGCAAAGAATATAGATGCTCCCCCCGCAAAAGGTTCACAATATTTATGGTGACTAGGAAGACAAGCTAAGATTAGCTTACGGGCATAAAATTTACCGCCAGGATAACGAAAAGGAGAATTACTAAGTTTTTTAGCGATTTTGGACATTACCTTTGATTTTAGAGGCTTTTCTTTGAGATTATTTTAACAAAATTACGATATTTTATCTAGGAATGTCAGAGAAGTTCGGTTTTACCGTGGATAACGTGGTAGCGAAGGCAAAAGCGTTGTTAGGTTAATTAAAACTTTGGTTTTGTGGAAAAAGCCCGGGCAAGCGGTTTTTTTTGTGTGGTTATAGGTTAACATAGTTTAGGCTTTAGGCTTAGTTCATGTAAAAATGTAAAGTAGGAAGCTTTAGTAGTTAGCCAAAACCTTTACACTTGAGATAATTATCACGATTCCTAGAGCCATGACTAAAGGGGAAAGCCCTATATCGAAGGAAACAATCAAGAGCCTAACATTAGATATAGAAGGCTCACTGTTGTCTTTTGATAAATTTATCAAGGCTCAAGAACAATTAGCAATACTACTCCATGAAGTAGATAAAACCCTTGCTAACAAAAATCGCCACCTGATAAATTGGAGAATCTCTCAAATTCATAGTGGCAGCATTCATCTTACTTTAGAAGGAATGCCTCAAGATCAGATTACACCTAGTCAAATTTCTGAAGTTATTAAGACTGTAGAAAGGGGAATAGTAACAATTTTAGAACATCCGATTCGCCCTAATTATTTTTCTGATCGAGCTTTAGAAAGTGCGCGATCATTAGCAATATTGAAAAAAAGAGATGAATTTATGGTGCAATTGGGCTTTGATTCGAGGTGTATCGACTTGAATCAAGCTTTGATTGCTAATGTTGATGAAATTATCGGGGGAAAATATCAAAGTTTTGGTACTGTAGAAGGTGTGCTTAAAGCTATTGATGTAAGTCGTCAACCTATTTTTAGAGTTTACAATTTATTGACTAATAAGAGTGTTAAATGTTACTTTGAAACAAAGTTACTTGATAATATCAAAGAATATCTAGAAAAAAGAGTCTCTGTATCGGGGATAGTTACCTCTAGAGAAGATGGGGAAAAAATCGATATTAAAGTTGAGTCAATTGATCTTTTTCCTCAGGAAAAAGATTTACCTACCATTGAGGAAATGATCGGAATTTGGGGAGGAAGTAAGTGATTCGTCCAACAAAAAAGCTACACTACTGGGATTCTTGTGTTTTTTTAGCTTTCCTGAAAAATGAAAAGGATAAAATTAATTATTGTACTTCTGTTCTCAAAGCAGCTGAAAATGGTCAGGTAATCTGTCACCGCCGCCTACTCTAGTGCAGTCAAAGCTGATCGCCTGAAGCCATCAAAACTATCCAGGGTGCAGGAGTTGAACCTGCCTAGCACGAATTATGAGTTCGTTGCCTCAACCGCTCGGCCAACCCTGGGTTATACTATTAACTCATTATAGATCGGTAATCACTCCGAACGTGAAAATCCAGCCCCACCAAGATGAAAAAATTTTCAATCAGCACCTCCTTGCAGTTAGGACTCCTTTTGATGGTAGCCATGTTAGCCGCCGGCTTCGGTAGCGGTTGGGTAGCCTATCAATTGGGAATCGCCTCCCTAAAAGGAGTCAGTCAACCGGATATCAACCCCGCTAAAAAGTTTACCAACGATCGCACCAGTTATGGTCGCAATCAAACTTTTATCCCCGTGAAAGAAGAAGAAGTAATTAAAAGAGTGAGAGTTTATATGCAACAACAGAAAAACCAACCGCAATCAAAGGACGAAACCAAAGGATAGGCTTTAAAAAAGGCGAATTTTGCCTTTTCGCTATGGATAATCAGGATTTATTGACTCGTTTAATTTTAGTCTTTTTACTAATCGTCCTCAATGCTTTTTTCGTAGCGGCCGAATTTTCGCTCGTGTCTGTCCGTCGTACCCGCATCAGTCAGCTAGTGGCTGCGGGAGATGTGCCAGCGCAGACGGTCCAATCTCTACAAAGAAGTCTCGATCGCTTACTTTCCACTACCCAATTAGGCATCACCCTTTCTAGTTTAGCTTTAGGTTGGATCGGGGAGAGTACCATGACCGTTTTTGTGAGGAAATTACTAAGTTTTTTACCCTTTTCCTTAAACTGGCAAAATCTTCTCTCCCATGGTTTCTCTCTTTGTCTAGCTTTTTTAATCGTGGCCTATCTCCAGATAGTTTTTGGGGAACTTTATCCCAAATCCCTCGCTTTAATTTATGCCGAACCAATGGCGCGATTATTAGCGGCACCTATTGGCGTTATTTCCCGAATTTTTAAGCCTTTTATCGGTATTCTTAACCAATCAACTCGTTTTTTATTGGTTTTAACCCGTATCCCCGAAGTGGATCTACAGCGTTCTAGTCGGGTAACTTCCGAGGAATTACAATTAATTATCAGCATGGAAGGGGAATTAACGGGATTAGAAGCAGCGGAAAGGAAAATTTTAAATAATGTTTTCCAGTTTAGCGAAATCACTGCCGCGGAAATCATGGTTCCCCATAACCGTTTAATAGCTATTTCCTCGACCGCAACTTTTGAGGAATTATTGCTCCAAGTAGTTAACAGTGGCTATTCTTGTTATCCTGTGGAAGGAGATTCCGGTGATGATATCCGTGGTCTGATCGATTTTAAAGATTTAGCTTTACCCCTTGCCGAAGGTCAGTTAAATTTAACAACCCCGATTAAATCTTGGTTAAAACCTGTGCGTTTTTTCCCCGAAACTACCCCTTTAAATGAATTACTGACAGTGATGCAGGAATCATTCTTAAAGATGGTTATCATTGTGGATGAATTTGGCAGAACAGCCGGTTTATTAACCCTAAAAGATTTAATCGGTGAGATTCTGGGAACTTTTTCCCCTAGTGATGAATCAGGAACAGTAAAATATCAACTCCTCGATGAATCGACTTTTCTCGTACAAGCACAAATGAATTTAGAGGACGTGAACAAAGCATTAAATTTAAGTTTACCCTTGGCCGATGAATACCAAACCCTAGCTGGTTTTGTCCTCCATCATTGGCAAAAAATACCGAAGGTGGGAGAACAATTATATTACCAAAATTTAGAATTTACCATTATTTCTAAGGTCGGCCCTCGCTTGGAACAAATTAAAATTTATCGACAACAATTATCCTCATGATATAAATAAGAAACAACTTTTTTCATTGATCCTTCTTGATTGTTAATCGCGTCAATAGCTGCCCACTCCTATCACCATGAAACACCTTTTGACACTCATCCCCCTCAGCTTGGGATTAATTGCCCTCACCCCCGCAAATTTGCCCCTAGAACGCCTTGAAATCTCACAATTAGGAACATCTACGGGATACGATGAACGACTGCTAACGGACAAAAAAACCCTACTACAAGCGATCGATCATAGTTTACGTTATCTGAATAGCTCGGCAGCGATCCGCGCCTATCAAAATTATCCTATTCCTGAAATAAATCGTCAGCGAGTGCAGCGTTCCTTAGTCCGTTTTCGTCAATTAGTGCAGAATTCTCCCACTCCCGCAGCTCTACAAAAGGCAGTTAAAAAAGAATTTATTTGGTATCGTTCTTTGGGTAATGATAGCCAGGGAAATGTTAAATTTACTGGTTATTTTGAGCCAATTTATCAAGCAAGTCGGCAAAAAAACGCCGAGTATAAATATCCTCTTTATCGCCGACCTGCTAACTTTTCTCGCTGGTCTAAACCCCATCCGGCTAGGGTAGAATTAGAGGGAAAAGATGGTTTACTGGCGGAAAATAGCCGTCTAGCGGGATACGAATTAGTCTGGTTAAAAGATCGCTTAGAAGCTTATTTAGTTCATGTGCAAGGTTCGGCAAAATTACGTTTACCTAATGGTCAAATTATGAGCATCGGTTTTGATGGCAATACCGAGCATCCCTACACAAGTCTGGGAAAAGAAATGATTGCCGATGGTATTTTTCCTGCTGAGGGTTTAACCTTACCAATGGTTTTGGATTTTCTCAGAAATAATCCCGAGCAATTAAAGAATTATATTCCCCGCAATAATCGGTTTATTTTCTTTCGAGAAACCCACGGCACACCTGCCACTGGTAGTCTTGGAGTTCCGGTTTTACCAGAAAGATCGATCGCTACAGATAAAAGTATTTTTCCCCCTGGTGCTTTAGCTGTAATTGAGACAGAAATTCCCCAGGGAAATCTTAATCAAAAATTAGTTAGTCGCTATGTTCTCGATCAAGATACTGGCAGCGCGATTAAAGGTACTGGGAGGGTCGATATTTTTATGGGAACAGGAAAAAATGCGGGCGAGCGAGCCGGTTTAATTAATACTCCCGGTCAATTATATTATTTATTATTGAGGGAATAGGAAATAGTATAGGTAGAATTAAGATACAATTCCCAGAATCGGTTATCGGTTATCGGTTATCATATTTAAGGGAGAATTTTAAAAATAGAATGATGGAAAAAAACACAAATATAGATTGGTCGGATTGTGGTCCAATTACTTTAGTAGTCGTGCAGCCGACTTCTTTTTGTAATCTCAATTGTGATTATTGTTATTTACCCGATCGCCACTTAAAAAATACCTTATCCTTAGATTTAATCGAGCCGATTTTTCAGAGGGTTTTTAGTAGTCGTTTTCTCCAAGATGATTTTACCATTTGCTGGCACGCCGGCGAACCCTTAGCAGTTCCCATCAGTTTTTATGAAAGTGCTTTCGCCAAAATTGCGGAAGTTAGCGAGAAATATAATCAGCAGGGTTACTGTTTTCGTCATTCAGTACAAACTAACGCCACTTATATTAACGATGCTTGGTGTCAATTATTTAAAAAGCATGATGTTTATGTGGGAGTCAGTCTTGATGGACCGGCCTTTATTCACGATATCCACCGGCAAAACCGCAAGGGAACTGGCAGTCATGCTGCTACAATGCGGGGGATTTCTTTCTTACAAAAACATGAAATTGATGTCAGTATCATCGCTGTTTTAACAGAAGATTCCCTCGACTATCCCGACGAAATTTTTAACTTTTTTTGGGATCATGGCCTTACCGATGTGGCTTTTAATATGGAAGAAACCGAGGGTATTCATTCACAATCTTCCTTAGATAAATTAGGTATTGAACAACGTTATCGCCAGTTTATTGCCAGATTTTGGGAGTTAGTCACGGCCAAACAAGGAGAATTTAAGCTGCGGGAATTTGAATCGATCTGTAGTTTGATTTATGCCGATGAACGCTTAGAAAATACCGATATGAATCGACCTTTTATGATTGTCAATTTTGATAATCAAGGTAATTTTTCCACCTTTGATCCGGAATTACTATCGATTAAAACCCAACCCTACGGTGATTTTATCTTTGGTAATGTTTTGAGCGATTCCCTAGAATCTATCTGTGAAACCGAGAAATTTCAACAAATTTACGCTGATATGCGCGGTGGAGTCGATTTGTGTCGGCAAAAATGCGATTATTTTGGGGTTTGTGGGGGTGGTGCCGGTAGTAACAAATATTGGGAAAATGGCACTTTCAACTCCACAGATACTAAAGCCTGTTTATACCGGATTAAGTGTATCACCGATATCGTTCTCGATCGCCTAGAAAATTTATTAGAAGTTTAAAGATTTTTTTAGCTATCAGTAAACAGTAATCATTTCACTGATTACTGTTTACTAATAACTTATGAAAAAAACCTGATCTAAATACCATTTTTCCAAAGTAACGACAGAGATGGTCATGCCTGCTACGAATAAAGAAAAATGGTATTATTCTTCTTCTAAACTTAATCCTAACGCCTGTAAGCGTTCCGCTAGTCGATCCGCACGTTTCTTTTCTTTATCGGCACGTTTCTTTTCTTTATCGGCACGTTTCTTTTCTTGACGCATTTGAGACTCTAACTCAACAGTTGTTAAAAATTTCTCTCCATCAGGACGATACAATTCTAAACTAGATTTATTCCAGATAAAACGCACACCTAAACGGGGACTTATCCAGTCATTGATGGGGATAATTTCTCTTAAAGTTTTTCCCTGTCTTTGCCATCCTTGTAAACGACAGCGCATCGGGTTATATAAATAGTATTCTTCTACACTATATGTGTCATAAAACTCTAATTTTCGACTCATCTCTGCTTTTGTATTCTTCGGTGATAGAATTTCAAAAACCACTTGAGGAGCGATATTTTCTTCCTGCCATTGACGATAGGAACCCCTTCGTCCTTTGGGACGGCCAAAAGCTACCATCACATCGGGAGCAACCGGTGAAACCAAAGTAGAACGCAGAGGATACCAGAGTAAATCTCCGGCAATAAACACCCTAGGGTCATCGGCAAAGATAATCTCTAAATTCTCCTTAATTTTGACAATCCACTCATATTGTTCGGTATTATCTGCCATCGGTTGACCATCGCTATCGGGGAAAAGAAGATCGTCGTCAATATCAAGATAACTAACCATTGTCTTTTATTTTTAATAGATGGTTGTTTTCTGATTATAGCAAGATTTTGATCGATAATAAAAGCTGAAATTAAATTATGAATTATAAATTATGAATTATGAATTATGAATTGGGGAGTGGGGGAGATGGGGTAATGGGGGAGTGGGGAGGAGGGGAGAAGGGAGAAAAAAGCTGATAGCTGACAAAAGGTCTTAAGCGGCGGTTATATCTATTAAAGTCTATATTTATCAAAAAGTTAATTGACTAGAATCTATAAAAGCGTTAGGATTGATGGTGACAAATAGTTGTTATTGAGAAGGGGATAAGAACTTGATACAGGCAACCCTGCACCAGTTAAGGGTTTTCGAGGCTACCGCTCGACACAGTAGCTTTACCAAGGCGGCCGAGGAGTTATTTATCACTCAACCTACCGTCTCAACCCAAGTCAAACAACTCACAAAAGCCGTGGGTTTACCGCTATTCGAGCAAATCGGCAAACGTTTATTTTTAACCGAAGCGGGTCAGGAATTACTGTTCACCTGTCAAGAGATTTTTAAGAAATTGGACAACTTTCAAATGAAAGTGGCCGATATTAAGGGAACTAGACAGGGAAAGCTAACTTTAGGCGTGATTACTACCGCTAAATACTTTGTACCGCGATTACTGGGGGCATTCTGTCAACAGTATCCCGGTATTGACATCGCCCTGCAAGTGACTAATCATCAGAAACTGCAAGAGCGAATGTTAAACAACGAGGATGACCTCTATATTCTCAGTCAACCACCGGAAGAAGTGGAACTTTGTTCTCAGTCTTTCCTCGAAAATCCCCTAGTGGTGGTGGCGCGACGAGATCATCCATTGGTGGGTAAGAAAAATCTCCCCCTTGAATCCCTCAACCAGCAACCTTTTATTATGCGCGAATCGGGATCTGGAACCCGCCAAGCGGTACAAAAATTATTTAATCTCCACGATATTAAAGTTAAGGTGCGCTTGGAATTAGGCAGTAACGAAGCCATTAAACAGGCTATTTCTGGTGGTTTGGGACTATCGGTACTATCTAAGCATACTCTCATCTCGGAAGGGGAAAACGGAGAATTAGCCATCCTCGACGTGGAACATTTTCCGATTCAGCGCAATTGGTACGTTTGTTATCTGGCCGGAAAACAACTTTCCGTGATTGCCGATGCTTTTTTAAAATACCTGCTGGAAGCTAGTCAAACTATCCCGATTAATGCCTCGTTAAAAAATGGTGACAGCTTATTAGTGAGCCATTAAACCTTAAACTTTAATTCAGGATCATTTTTCTTCTTGAGGTGGTTATATGTTCGAGTCCTTCAGCCAGACTATCTGGTTGGTACCTCTTTATGCCTTTGCGGGCGCACTTCTCGCTCTACCCTGGTCTCCCGGTATTATCCGGCAAACTGGCCCCCGACCGGCCGGTTATCTGAACTTGATCATGACCTGCTGGGCTTTTTTGCATAGCCTTTTTGCTTTAATCGCCGTTTGGGGTCGTCCGCCGCAATCTATAGCATTTAATTGGCTAAATGCCGCAGATTTAAGCATATCTTTAGATGTGCAGATTTCGGCCGTTAATATCGGGGCTTTACTGCTAATTACTGGCTTAAACCTCGCCGCGCAGGTATATGCGATCGCCTATCTAGAAATGGATTGGGGTTGGGCAAGGTTTTATTCTCTCGTCGCTCTCTTTGAAGGGGGTATGTGCGCCCTAGTTATCTGTAATTCGCTATTTTTCAGCTATTGTGTGCTAGAAGTTCTGACTCTCGGCACTTATCTGCTGATTGGTTTCTGGTTCAATCAATCTCTGGTAGTGACAGGGGCGCGGGACGCTTTTCTGACCAAACGGATTGGCGATTTAATCCTGTTGATGGGAGTGGTGGCCCTTTTACCCCTGGCGGGAACCTGGAACTTTGACCAATTGGCAGAATGGGCGGCTACAGCCAATTTAAACCCCAATGTGGCTAATTTACTCTGTTTGGCATTGATTGCAGGTCCGATGGGCAAATGCGCTCAATTTCCCCTGCATTTATGGCTAGATGAGGCGATGGAAGGACCGATGCCAGCGACAATTCTGCGGAATACGGTCGTCGTTTCCACCGGCGCTTGGTTATTGGTGAAATTAGAGCCGGTGCTGCAATTATCGCCCTTAACCTTGCAAGTAATGATCATTGTTGGCTCTGTTACTGCCATCGGTGCGGGGTTAATTGCGATCGCACAGATCGATGTCAAGCGCTCCCTCTCCTATTCCGTCAGCGCCTACATGGGGCTGATTTTTATCGCTGTGGCCACCGGACAAACGGAAACCGCTTTAGTGTTACTCTTTACTTATGCGATCGCCATGTCCCTGTTAGTCATGGTGGTGGGTAACATTGTTTGGAATAATATCAGCCAAGATTTAAGCCAATACGGCGGTTTATGGTCCCGTCGTCCCGTTTCTGGTATTTGTTATCTCGTCGGTGCCGCTAGTTTGGTCGCACTGCCTCCCTTTGGTGGTTTTTGGGCATTAGCCCGCATGGGCGATCGCCTCGCAGAAGTCAGTGGTTTACTGTTATTAGTGCTATTGTTGGTCAATGCTTTAACTGCCTTTAGTGTCACTAGAGAATTCTGTGTTTTCTTTGGCGGTAAAATCAAACCAATGACCCTGCGCTCTCCGGAAGCTCTTTGGCCCTTAGTTATCCCCATGACTGTGACCATGGGTTTCGCCCTTCATCTGCCGATTTTATTAGCGCAATGGCATTTATTACCAAGTAACTTAAATCTGGGAGTGGCTTTTCTCTTGGTACTTTCCACTGCTGCTGGCGTAATTCCGGCAGCATATATTTATCTGAATGAAAATATCTCCAAACCGATCGTTTTTCAACCGAAAGCCCTTCAAGATTTCTTTGCCAACGACCTTTATACAGCCCAATTGTATAAAGTTACCATCGTTTTTGTCGTCGGATTAATCTCGCAAATTATTAACTGGATCGATACCTTTCTGGTGGATGGTATCGTTAACCTGGTGGGATTAGCCACGGTTTTTGGTGGTCAGAGTTTGAAATATAACGTCTCGGGCCAAACCCAATTTTACTTTCTGTCGATTATTTTGGGGGTCGCTTTGATCGGTATTATCATCTGCTGGCCCCTACTATCACAAATTTCTCTAGTTTTCAGTTAAAGATTTGATAACTTAGGCTTTTCTTTAGCATCCCCGGCCCTGACAATAGGATTTGTCCTGATTATATGGAAACAATTACCTATGTTCAATACCTCTCGTCGCCAATTAATCCGTTATGGGGGTGGTTTTTTGGGAACTGGTCTGGCTGCTACTATTTTAGGCTCGCAACTGTCCCAAACTAACGCCCAAACTGCTGTTAATTCTGAGCCATGGCTGACCGCTCAAAATAAAGGATTGAACCCAGACCAGGCCTTAACTATGCTCATGGAAGGCAATCAACGTTTCTGGGAACGAAGACAAAAAAGTCCTAACCGCGATCAAGCTCGACTCACAGAAGTGGCCGAAAGTCAAGCCCCTTTCGCGGCAATTTTGGGCTGTGCCGATTCTCGCGTGCCGGCAGAAATCGTTTTTGATCGCGGATTAGGAGATCTATTTGTTTGTCGGGTAGCGGGAAATTTAGCCACTTCCGAAGAAATTGGTAGCCTCGAATTCGGTACGTTGGTATTAGGAGCCAAGGTAATTGTTGTCCTTGGTCATTCTCGTTGTGGAGCGGTAAAAGCCACCATTGAAGGGGGTCGTTTCCCTGGACAAATCGGTCGTTTAATCGATGGCCTACAGGTGGGAGTTGATCGGGCCGAAAAACAACCCGGTTCCAACAAACTTGAGCGAGCAATTAAATCCAATGTTATCTATCAAGTAGAGAAATTGGGCAAATCCCCGGTCATGGGTGATTTAGTAGATAAAAAACAATTAAAAATTGTTGGAGCCTACTATGATCTCGATAGCGGAAAAGTGAGTTTAATTTAGTCAATTCCAGATTAGTCATCGTGTCGGTTGGCTAATCGTTTTCTCATCCCAGTCATTCTAAATTCGATCGATACCAATATGCTCAGTACCCTGCTTTGGTTGCCAATAATTGGAGCAATTATCGTCGGTCTTTTCCCCGATAAATTTGCCCCAGCAAAATTACGTCAAATTACCCTCTTTTTTGTTGCTGCCGTCTTCCTGTGGTCTTTATATCTGCTGACCCAATATAACTTAACCAGCAATGGCTTTCAATTTTCTGAATACCGCGAATGGGCAAAACCAATCGGTTTAAGTTATAACCTCGGAGTCGATGGTTTGTCCTTACCGTTAATTATTTTAAACTGTTTCTTGACAGGAATAGCTATCTATAGTAGCGAAGAAAAAATAGAGCGTCCCCGACTTTATTACATCCTCATCCTCCTGATTAACGCCGGGGTTTCTGGGGCATTAATGGCCAAAAACCTGCTGCTGTTCATCGTTTTCTATGAACTAGAATTAATCCCCTTTTATCTGATGATTGCTATCTGGGGAGGCGAAAAACGTGGCTATGCTTCGATTAAATTCCTTCTCTACACTGCTGTCTCTGGGTTATTAGTCCTAGCGGCATTTTTAGGCATAGGTTTCCTCAATGGTGGCACTTTTGACTATTCCTCCCTCTCCACCGCCGATTTCTCCCAAAAAACCCAGTTACTGCTCTTAACTCTGCTGTTAGTGGGATTTGGCATCAAAATCCCCCTCGTACCTCTCCATACTTGGCTACCGGATGCCTATACGGAAGCTTCCCCCGCTACAGCAATTTTATTAGGTGGTATCCTCGCTAAACTCGGTACTTATGGCTTAGTTCGCTTTGGCCTGCAATTATTCCCCGAAACTTGGTCTTTAATCGCCCCCGGACTGGCAATTGTCGGCGTTACTAGCGTTATTTACGGGGCCTTGAGCGCTATTGCCCAAAAAGACATTAAACGCATGGTGGCCTACAGTTCGATCGGTCACATGGGCTATATACTGGTAGCAGCCGCCGCCGGCACGGGTTTAAGCGTCCTTGGTGCCGTCGCGCAAATGATTAGCCACGGTCTCATTCTCGCCCTCTTATTCTATCTGGTGGGCATTGTCGAACGCAAAGCCGGAACTAGAGATTTAGACGTTTTAAACGGTTTAATGAACCCAATTCGCGGTTTACCCCTGGTTAGCGCCCTGTTAATTCTCGCCGGTATGGCCAGTGCTGGTATCCCCGGATTAGTGGGATTTGTGGCGGAATTTATCGTTTTTCAGGGTAGTTTTTCCCGTTTTCCCGTGCAGACGGTTCTCTGTATCATCGCTTCCGGTTTAACGGCGGTTTACTTTGTTATCCTGCTTAATCGCACCTGTTTTGGTAAATTGGATAATAAACTTGCCTACTATCCCAAAGTCTTGAAATCGGAAACTATACCCGCTTTTGTCCTAATGGTATTAATCGTCTTTTTAGGTATTCAACCCAATTATTTAGTCCGTTGGATTGAACCCACCACTAACTCGATGGTTGCCAGCTTATCGGGGGAAGCAAAACCTAGTTTTGTCTTCAAAAAATCTCCACAAAAGTCCTCAAAAACCAACTGGTTGAATCGGGGTAAATTTTTGAGTAATAGTTAGGGTTGGCTTAATAAATCTAAAAACCTTGTTGGATAAGACTTTTAGACTTTTTTGACCTCAAAAAGTGCCAGCCGAGAGTGATCGGGGCGAAAATTCCGGGACTTTTTTCCTGAAAATTAGGTAATTGACCGTCTGAAAATGGGTAAAACCCTACACCCCACACCCCACACCCCACACCCTGCCCCCACGAAAAACTTTTTCAGCAGACCCTAGTTAGTTATCCCTTGCTGTTTCCGAATTATTGTAACCGCTGCTAATTACTTTACCTAAAACTATGACTGGGACATTAATCAAAGCCAAAATTCCCCCTTCTACTCACGAATTTGCCGACATTATCCATCGTTTAGAAGCGGGTGGATCCATGTTGCCGGATACTCCCGAAAACCTGATGCAAATTATCGGCATTTATAAAGCTTATGCCGTACCGATGGATTTTTATTGGCGAGATCTGCTCTATATTGCCGAACGAGTTTTCCTCGATCCTTTGCCCTTTTTTAAATATTTTCTGCCCCAAGAATACCTAGACCTACAAAATCATTACGCTGGCGATAATGCCGATTTACGCATCTGGCGCGGTACGGGTTCCGCTCACCCTGAATTGTTAGAATTCATGGATAAAGGTAAAACCCGAAAAATGCCCAGATTAATCCATCATCTCTGGCATGACCGTATTAATATGGAATTTGCTGAAGCTTGTATGCAAGCCATGTTATGGCATGGCCGCGATATGGGTTGGGGTTTATTTGATGCCTATCTTGATTCAGAAGAATATCGCCAAAATGCCGACCGCGCTATTAAGGCCTATTTCAAGAAAAATCCCGTCATGATGAAACTTTATGACCTGTTCCCCGATATGTTTTTGGAACAGGTGCGGATGATGTCCTACTACTCTAATTTAGGACTATTCTGGGAAGTGATGGCCCCGGTATTTTTCGAGATGTCTGATATCTACGATGAAGGAGGGTTTAAAGGTGTTCCTGATGCCATGAATTTCCTCGTTAATGGTATTTTTGCCATCGCTGGCCGGCCGATTTATCATCACGTTTATATTGATGGTCAATGCTACGAAATTATCCCCAAATCAAAGGCTTTTACTTGGCTTTATGAAGCAGCTTTACCCTATGTAGAAGCGGTCTTTTATCGTACTGCTCCCTTCCGGGGTACAAAGTCCTATAATGCCCAAGCAAAACAGGTTCCTGACGAACAAAAAGACTTTCACTATGGCATTCTTTATGCGGATGTTTTCCCCGTGGGTACTGCGGGAATTCCTCCCACGTTGTTAATGGATGATATGTATCATTTTTTACCCCAATATCTGATCGATTACTATCAGCAAAACTGCCGGGGGGAAGACGATATTTTGATTCAATTGGGGATTAGTTTCCAGCGCTCGATGTATAATGTTACTTCGGCAGTTATTCAAGCTCTACGCACGGCTTTACTCTATCCCCTCGACGATCCTAATCCCAAACATTTACTTAAAAATCGTCAATTCTTTGAGGCACAAATGGACAGATTTAAACGTCCCGAAGCGCGTCTTAGAGATATCCAAAGTCCTAATTATCGTTAAGGTTTTTGGGTTATTTTTCTGGTGGGTTTATCGCCCACCTTTTTTGATTATGAGATAACCGACACCCAATGTCATACTAATACTAAATCCCTTGAGTAACCCACAGAAAACGGGTTTTTCCGAGAAACCCGTTTTCTACTCGAGGGAATAAATAATCAGTATTTAATAGCCAGATTTAGTATTAAGTACCTAAGCAAAATTAATTACACATTTCGATAAAGCTTTTGCCTCTTGCCTTCGTTAAAACCACCCACTTAATAGGATAGTTACAGAACCTAAAAATTGGCTAATTCAGGAGTTATTATTATGCTAGACCAAATGATGAAGATGTTAGAAGGGCAACAAATAGGCCCCTATCGTCTTAATAAATTTCTCGGTGCGGGTGGTTTTGGTGGTGTATTTCATGCTAGTGAAATGGTCAGAAATACATCGGTCAAAGAAGTTGCCATTAAAGTTATCCCCGAAAGTAGCGATGATAAATTAATTGAATTAACAAATTCCAGAAAGTTAGAACATCCTAATTTAATTAAGAGTTATGCGGTGGGGGAATTTACTTTTCTCAATACAGAGATGCTTTATTTAGTGATGGAATTGGCACAGGGTAGCCTAGAAAATCACATTGCCAAAGCCAGTTTGTCAGCGGATGAGATTACAAATATTACTGCTCAAGTCGCTCAGGGCTTAAATTATCTTCATCGACAAAATAAAGTCCATCGAGATTTAAAACCGGGTAATATCCTCAAGGTTAATCAACAATACAAGTTAGCAGATTTTGGCTTAATTAGAACCTTAAATAACAAAAGCCACACTCAAACAGTCCACAATACCGGTACAATTATTTATATGCCTCCCGAAGCCTTTAGGGGTGATATTTCCTCAGCTTGGGATCTGTGGTCATTAGGTATTATGTTAATCCAAATGACGACTAATCAATTTCCCTATAAGTTCAATAATGACAATAATCAATTAATGGTAAAGGTGATAAATTGTGAGCTACAAATCCCCAGTTTACCGAAAGAGTTTAAACCGATTATTGAAGGGTGTTTGCAAAAAGATAGAAAACAAAGATGGACAGCACAACAGGTTTTAAATGCCTTACAAGCAGTCAAAAAGCCTGTTTCACCAATACCCCTAATTGTTTCACCCACTCCATTTACCGAAAACCTACCCAATCGAGTCACACTGGAGATGGTGAGCTTACCAGCAGGTGAATTTCTTATGGGATCTCCTGATAGTGATCCCGATGCTAGGGATTGGGAAAAGCCTCCACACCAAGTTAAAGTCAACAGTTTTGCGATTGGGAAATATCTGGTGACTCAGGCACAATATGAAGCGGTAATGGGAACCAATCCCTCTTATTTTTCAAACAACTCTTGGTTTAAAAATAATCTGCAAAATCCGGTAGAAAAGGTTAGCTGGGATGACGCTCAAGCCTTTTGCCAGAAATTGAGTCAAATAACTGGGAAAACCTATCGCCTACCCACAGAAGCGGAATGGGAATATGCCTGTCGTGCGGGGACTACTACTCGCTATTATTTCGGTGATGATGCTAATCAGTTAGGAGATTACGCTTGGTATGACGGAAATTCTCAGAAGACAACTCATCCTGTGGGACAGAAAAGGCCCAATGCTTGGGGACTCTATGACATGAGTGGCAATGTTTTTGAGTGGTGCGAAGACGATTGGCACGATAACTATATCGGAGCGCCAAAGGATGGATCTGCGTGGACTATCAATAATGATAATCGTTCTCATCCCAAGTGTCTGCGCGGCGGTTCTTGGGTCATCAGCCCTAATATCTGTCGTTCTGCCAACCGCGTCAGGGACGACCCCGGCTACGACTACGGCATCGACGGTTTTCGGGTTGCGTGTGTCTCCCCAGGACTTTAACCCTTTGTTCTTTTGCTCTTTTGCCCTTTGTCTCCCGCCTAAGGGCGGGTCGATTTTTTTTTTGAGCCGTAGGTTGGGTTGAGGAACGAAACCCAACCCAATTATTTAAAAGTGTTGGGTTTCACTATCGTTCAACCCAACCTACGATCTGAAATTAAATAATATTGTGGCGCTCCTAACGCACCCTACCTACTCAGTGGGTTACTCAAGGGATTTAGGATAATATTGGTGCGTTACGTCGCCTATGTAATTAATGTAAATTAAATAATATTGTGGCGCTCCTAACGCACC
>NZ_JADBUE010000185.1:0-15821 GCF_020245805.1 Microcystis sp. M179S2
ATAATTTAGCCGTATTATATCAGTCAATGGGACAGTATGAGCAAGCTTTACCTCTCTCTCTACAAGCTCTCGAAATTCGTAGTAAAATTCTAGGTACTGACCATCCTGACTATGCTGGTTCTCTGAATAACTTAGGCGGATTATATCGGTCAATGGGACAGTATGAGCAAGCTTTACCTCTCTCTCTACAAGCTCTCGAAATTCGTGGTAAAAGTTTAGGTACTGACCACCCTGGCTATGCCACTTCTCTGAATAACTTAGCCGCATTATATCGGTCAATGGGACGGTATGAGCAAGCTTTACCTCTCTTTCAACAAGCTCTCGAAATTCATGGTAAAAGTTTAGGTACTGATCACCCTAATTATGCTCTTTTTCTCAATAATTTAGCCCTTTTATACACAGCAACCAACCGCCCAGAAGAAGCACTAAAATTAATGCAAGAAGCGGCAGATATTGATTTAAAAACTATCTCGACCATCTTTAGCATTAGCACCGATAAGCAACGCATCAACTATCTTGCCAAAAACTACCATATAGTAGAAACATTTCTCTCCCTTGTTTTCCAACACTTTCCTAATAGCCCCGAAGCGGTACAATCTGCCTATAACCTCATCTTAAGACGAAAAGCGATCGCAACCGAAACCGCCATCCTGCAAAAAATCGCCCTATTATCCCAACAATACGCCCATCTTGCCCCCAAACTCCAACAATGGCAACAAATTAGGCAACAACTCGCCAAACGCTGTTTTGATATACCCACCCCCGAACAACTTCCCTACTACCAACAAGAAATTAAATCCCTCGAACAACAAGCAGAAAACCTCGAACGAGAATTAAATATCCCCGAACTTAACCTCGAAAAAGAACTGCAAAACGCTGATTTTCGTACCATCGCCTTAGAATTACCACAAGGAACTACTCTAATTGAATTTTTCAGGTTTAATAACTACAATTTTCCGGCAATTCCCGCCAACGGTGACGCTGCATCCTTTCCCCCTCGCTATCTCGCCTTTATCCTACCTGCCCAAGCCCCAGAACAGCTAACTATGATAGATTTAGGAGAAGCTGAACCCATAGACAAATTAGTGAAAGAGTTTCGGGAATCGGTAGAAAACCCACGAGGATTAAGTGTGGCCGTATTTAAGAAAAAAGAGGATATATCGCCAAAAATTGAACTAAGCAAGCTTATATTTGACAAAATCGAGCCTTATCTCACCCAAGAATTAATTATCTGTCCCGATGGCGAATTAAACTGCTTACCCTTTGAAATTTTACCCACCGATAAAGGCAGCTACTTAATGGATGAATATCGCTGCAACTTCTTAAATGTAGGACGAGATATCCTGCGCTTTAAAGCCAAAATTCCCGCAAAAGTCACCTATCCTCTCGTTATCGCTAACCCTGACTATAACTTAGCTAGTCCCGAAAACACGCCCTCAACTGCCGAAAATGAGGAAAAATTCCCCTTTAAACCATCCTTACGCAATTTAGCCACCTCTAGACAAGGACAAATATTCAACTCCCTCCCCGGCACCGAAATCGAAGGCGAAAAAATCGCTAAAATACTCAGAGTCAAACCCGTTACCGCCGCCAAAGCTTTAAAACCTCTTGTCTCCAAAGCCCAAAAAGCCCCGTATATTCTCCATATCGCTACTCATGGCTACTTTCTCGGCGATATAACCCCCGAACTGGACACAATTAACCAAAACTTCATGTTATCGAGTCTTTCCGCCTCAGAAAGATTCCAAGTCGGCACCAGGCAAAATCCCCTGTTGCGTTCAGGTTTAGCCTTTGCGGGGGTGAATACGATGTTAAACGGCGGTAAACTACCCGAAGAAGCCGAAGATGGCTTATTAACTTCCCTAGACGTGCAATCTATCAACTTAGCAGGGACAGAGTTAGTAGTAACATCCGCCTGTGAAACCGCCTTAGGAGACCTCTACACAGGAGAAACCCTCATCGGTTTGCGTCGTTCCTTCATCCAAGCAGGAGCAAAAACCGTTATTATCAGCCTTTGGAAAGTGGAGGATGTGGCTACCACTATCTTAATGCAGTATTTCTATTATTATCTCCTGAAAGCCAAACTTAGCAAAGCAGAAGCTTTGAGAAAAGCCAAATCTAGCCTCCAGCGTCTCACCATCGCCAAAATGCGTTCCCAATGGCTAACGGAAGATGCCATCAAATCGGCAGAAAAACACAGTATAGGAACTGCTGCCCATTTGCGTGAATTAAGTCAAAAATCTGATTTAGAACGCCCTTATGAAGCTCCTAAGTATTGGGCTGCTTTTATTTGTTTAGGGAATCCAGCCGGTCTTCCGCTTTTACCATTTTGACAGCCGAGCAAGGGACAAAATCTCAAAACCCACATTCCGCACCCTAAGTGTCACAACGTCTCAAAAGAGGAAGGGGCGTGAGTCAAAATACTTATCTAGGGCTTGCTGAAAATTACTGAAAGCCTTACTAGAAAACGGTTTTGCCACTTTTTTAGGCAAAAAAGTGCCAGAAACAAACGTTGAGAAATCGATAATCTTCTGACTTGCCACCTTTAATAAGGAAGGCTGTCGTCTTGATGTGCGACGGATCGGAGCTTTGCCAAGAAGACGAATCCCTTTTAAAATAGCATAAACCCACTGCATTTCTGGAGGTAAATTTAGCGATGAATTTCCAGGTATATTTGACTGTCGCAGCAAGGTAGTATTGCCAAGAATAGCAAACAAATATTGGCTCACCATTATTATTAAAGCTTGTTAGTCCAAATTCGGTTTTCCAGAGAAGTTCTTGATCTCCATCAATATACTGACAAGAATCATTCCAAGAAAAGGAACTATCCTCGGAATTATCGTCCGTGGTATCATCTACGTCTGTGTCTAGATCGTCCATAGAAAAGGGGATGATTACCTCATACCTGTATCCTAAGCACCGGTTAGTCGGTGTTAGAATTTCAACCTGCAAAATTGTGGGAATGCTATCTGATCTTCCCTCAGTTTTCTGGGCTGGCGGCTGACGATCGCCGATGAAGACCACTTTTAGCAGTTTTTCCCTCGATAATTTAGGATAAAATAAAAATGCGATCGAGAGTTAATATTATGGCCCGATCGGCAGCTCAAGAATCGATGATGATTGAGCTTAATGATCCCTTAACTCTAGCGAACGCTATTATCCTGATTTTCCGAGCGCAAAAATTCCCCCAAAATGCTTACTCCTCTCCTCTGGCAAAGTGCCAATCCCCACCCCGATAATCTGGAGAATTTCCAAATTATTAGCCAATGGTGGCAAGATTTAAATCTTAAGGAAGTCTTCTGGCAACAGCGTTTAATTCCCGATACTGGCTCTCTGGAAGATATTAATTGGGAGCGGCAAGGTTTTGATGAAAAATTTAGCATTCAAATGCCCCAAATTCGTGGGATTACCCTCTATTGGCATAAATCTACTTTTGCTGACGAAAGAAGCATGACACCTAAACAATTAATTTTAGATCGGGAACAGGAGCAGTTATATATTTATCCCCAATCCCAAGCTAGTTTAGTTATTCGGGTGACGAAACCCCATCTGGTTTATCAAAAATTCGAGCTAAAAAATCCTCTCATGGTCGGCAAAAAAGCGGCAAGTGAATATATTTTACTGTTCAGGGATAAAGAACAGCAAATAGAAGTTAAAATTAATCTCAGTCCCGAAAATTATCGGCAATTTCTAGAAACCATGACCGAGGATCAATAATGTGGCAGGGAAACCTAGAACTAATTTACAAGCAAAAAAATCTCGCAACCGAGATTAATCACCTCTATGCTACCGCCCCTTTAAAAGTACAAAGACCTTTTTATCCCGAGGGAAAAAACCTTTGTCACACGGTGATTTTACACACTGCGGGGGGAATAGTTGGGGGTGATGTTCTTCAACAAAAAATTCATCTCCAAGCCGCTACTAATGCCCTGATTACCACTGCTTCTGCTGGAAAAGTTTACCAGAGTAATGGTCAGATGGCACAGCAATTAATCGAGATTAAAATCGATGACAATGCCAGTTTAGAATGGCTACCTCAAGAAACAATTATCTTTAATGGGGCGGCATTTCGCCAACATTTACGAGTGGATTTAGGGGAAAATAGCAGTTGGTTGGGATGGGAAATTACCCGTTTTGGTCGCAGTGCGCGAGGGGAGAAATTTTTAGCGGGAGAATGGCATTCTAATTGGGAAATTTGGCGATCTGGACAACCTTTATGGCTTGATCGCTCCTGCCTGTTGGGTGGTAAAATGATCGAGGGATTTTCCGGTTTAAATGATAGCGCCCTGATCGGTACTTTAGTTTATATCGGTCAACCGGTGGGCAGAAATTTAATTGAGAAAGTGAGAGATTTTTCCCTAGAAGGAGAGATGGGAGTTACTAGCACTTTAGGAGATGGTCTTTTGTGTCGTTATCGGGGCAATTCTAGCGGTGAAGTGCGACAATGGTTTCAGCAGGTTTGGCAAATTTTAAGGCGAGAAATGAGCGATCGAGAGGCAATTATTCCGCGAGTTTGGTTGTCTTGGTAAAGGCGGTTAATTGTCATTTTCTCAAGTCACTTGAATGCCTGTATCGGTGATTGGAGCTATCCAAAATTGTAGATCGGGAGCGACGAGAATTTCCCGGGCCTCTTTAACGATAGTTTCCGCCACTTCCTGAGATGAACAGAGAGTAAAAACCGTCGGACCAGAGCCTGACATCATCGTTCCCAAGCCGCCTAAATCCCCTAGAACCTGTTTTAACTGGGCTACGAGGGTAAATTCGGGTAAAACCACCTTTTCGAGGTCATTGTGGATAAATTTGCCGATAGCGGCTGGTTTTTTCTGGGCGATCGCTTGTACCAAAGCCCCAGAACTCACCTGCTGACGACGGTGATGAAATTCCTCTGGAGAAGACAGATAGGTATCTTGAAATTTTTGCCGATAGCTTTGGTAGGCCCAGGGTGTAGAAACGGATAAATGATCGTATTTGGCTAAAATCACCCATAATCCGGTTAGAGGAGCGATCGGATCGAGAATTTCTCCCCTTCCCGTACAGATAACCGTTCCTCCTGTCACACAAAAGGAAGTATCGGAGCCCAATCTTGCCGCCAAAGTTTCTAATTCCGGACGGGTTAAGCCTAATTCCCAGATTAAATCGATGCCGACTAACACCGCCGCCGCGTTGGTGGACCCCCCCGCTAAACCGGCAGCCACGGGAATATATTTGTCGATGCTGATATCGATGCCGCCGTAATTGGCAAAGATGCGGGGGAATTCCCTCGCCATCAAAGTGGCGGCGCGATGGGCGAGATTACTGCTATCTTGGGGGACGAGGGGATGATGGCAAAAGAGACGGAATTCCTGCAATCCGTTGGGCCGGAGAGTGATGCGATCGCATAATGCCACCGTCTGCATCACCATCACTAACTCGTGGAAACCATCGGGGCGATCGCCAACGATTTCTAGATATAAGTTAATTTTAGCGGGGGCTAGAAGGGTATAACTGTGCATTTGTCAAGAAAAAAAATCTAAAATTTTGGCAATTGACCTAATTTTTCCGCCAAGTCAATCCATTGCGATAAACTGAGATCTTCGGCGCGAGCGAGGGGATTAATCTCTAATTGTGTCAGGATTTGGCTTAATCGATCGCTATCTAGATAATTTTTTAGATTATTGCGTAACATTTTGCGCCGGTTGGCAAAACCCCAGCTAATTAAAGTGGACAAAAAGGCAGCATTACTGACATTTTTCGGCAAAACACGGGGTAAAAGCTGAATTACCGCCGAATCAACCTGGGGAGGTGGGGAAAAAGACCGCCGGGGGACATCACAAATCCATTGACAATCGGCAAGGTATTGAATGCGGACGCTCAAAGCACTGTAAGCTTTGGTGGAGGGGACAGCGACTAATCTTTCGGCGACTTCTTTCTGGACTAAGAGGGTAATACTCTGGTAAGGGGGGGTGAAGGGATGGGCGATCGAACCGAGCAGCTTTTCCAGGATCGGACCGGTGATATTATAGGGAATATTAGCCACTACCTTATTAACTGGCGGCAGTTGCTCGGGTTTAAGGGTAAGAAAGTCGCCTGGGATGAGATGAAAGTTATCTTGTTGGCCAAATTTTTTATTTAAAATTGTCCATAGATCTCGATCGATTTCTACAGCGACAACCAATTGAGCGCCATCGAGAAGACGACGGGTTAAAATGCCTGTACCCGGACCGATTTCTAATACCCGATCCTCTGATTGTAAATTAGCGGCGCTGATGATGCGATCGAGTATCGATTCATCTTTTAACCAATGTTGTCCAAAACGTTTACGCGGTTGAGTTTTCATCCCTTTATTTTAAAGTCAGAGGGTTGTCCTCAACAATAACACCCCTGAAAATATCGGCCATGCGATCGATAACCGCATCAATTATCATAGAGCCTAGGCAAAGATAGCAAAAAAATTAGAGACAATGTCAGATTTGAACGATGTTTTCGCAATTGTAGCAGGAGCGGTTCCGGGGGCGTTATCTCGTTATCATATTACCGAATGGACAAAAGCAAAATTCGGCTTGCGCTTTCCCTATGGAACCTTTATTATTAATTTAACTGGCTGTCTAGCTATCGGCTTTTTTTGGGCTATTTTACCCAGTGTTCCCTTTTATTCCCACCAACTAGATTTAATGGTGAGAACGGGATTTTTAGGAGCTTATACCACCTTTTCTACCTATAGTTTAGATATCCTGATCCTCTGGCGCAATCAACAAAATTTTCTCAGTCTTGTTTTTGCCGTTGCTAGTATCATTTTCGGATTGATTGCCGTGAGAATCGGGGCAGCTATTGCCCAAGTTTTTCTAGGTTAAGTAGGTAGGCGTTAAAAACTATCAGATGCCCCCCTTATCAAGGGGGGATTAAGGGGGTATCGAACCTAAAATCCATTTTTTAATTTAATTATAACCAGCTACTTAATTCTCCAATTTATCTACTATTTAAGAGCAGGACAAATCCATGAATTTTTTCAGGGGACGTTATAGTTTATCCGTGGCGATTGGGGCTATTTTTGGGGCTTTGAGTCGTTTTTATATCGGAGAATTAATTACAAGTATTTTCGGTCAAGAATGGGGATTTTTAGGAACATTTTTTGTTAATCTTTCTGGCTGTTTAATTATTGGCTACATCTTTACTATAGTCGGGGAAAATATTCGCATAATTGCCCCAGAATTAGGATTGATGATTGCCACGGGTTTTTGTGGTTCCTATACAACTTTTTCTACCTATAGTTTGGAGGTCAACAAATTTTTAGAGCAGGGAAACTTGACTTTCGGTTTAATTTATTGGCTCGGCAGTGTTTTTGGGGGGATGATTGCGCTTAAAATTGGAGTTATTTTAGCAAGAACAGGTTTTCCTAGATGAATTATTAAATAGATTTTGCGTCTGATCCCCCCTGTCCCTAGGGTTGATTCATAGTAGGGTTGATTCATGAATCAACCCTACTACCTTGATAAGGGGGGTGTCTGACAACTTTTAACACCTAACTACTTAAGCATTTCAGCACAATTGAGACCATCTTTTTCCCTTCCTACTCAGTCTTAATAAGTAATGTCTCCATTGGTTTGAAACCAATCGATAGCATCAGCTAAAGCTTGTCTAATCGGCGATTGCGGTAAGCCCAGTTCTTGCACTGCCTTCGAGGAATCGTAGTACATGGACTGTTTTGACATTTTCACGCCATCAAGGGGTATAGAGGGCGATTTTCCGAAGACAGGAAGAACTTTTTCATCCAGCCAAGCTATTAGTAAAGGAATCCAAAAAGGTAAAACAATTTTCGGGGCATTTATGCTGGTAATTTCGGCTAATTCTGTCAACAAAGTTTTTAAAGAAGTGTTTTGATGACCTAAAATATATCTTTCGCCAGTTCTGCCCTTTTCTAAAGCTAATAAATGTCCCCAGGCCACATCGCGCACATCAATTAGATTTAATCCCGTATTCACATAAGCGGGCATTTTTCGCCGCAAAAAACGGAGAATAATGTCGCCAGTGGGTGTAGGCTTAAGATCAAAGGCTCCTATGGGCGTACTAGGATTAACTATAACGATATCCTGTCCTCTTTGCACTGCTTTCAATGCTTCCTGTTCTGCCCAATACTTTGATTTTTTATAATAACCCACCAATTGATGGGCGGGACTTTGATAAGTTTCATCGACACTTTCACCCTTTTTACCCACTCCAATAGCCGCCACAGAACTGGTATAAACTATTCTGGCAACTCCCGCTAAATGCGCCGATTCTAGCACATTTCTTGTACCTAAAACATTGTTTTGGTAGAGTTGATGTCTATCCTTTTGCCAGAGAGAATAGTGCGCCGCTACATGAAAGAGAACTTCGCATCCGACCATTAATTTAAATAAGTTCTCATCATTTAAATTACCCCGGACAATTTCCACGTCTAAACCCCGCAAATTTCTGAGATTACTCTGGGGACGGACGAGGACGCGCACTTGGTAGCCTTCGACTAAAAGCAATCGCACTAAATTCGCCCCGATAAAACCCGTTCCACCCGTCACAAAAGCACGCATTGCTCAAACTTTCCCCTGTTTTCACTTCCTATTAACTATGTCATTACTATACCTTAATCTTAGTCAAGATTTAAGCTTTTCTTGATACAATTTCAGGGCGGGTTATCTTAAACTAAGAGCAGCCAATCTTCAGTAAAAACACTCCTATGGATACATCTCCAGACACGAGTTTTGTTTGTCCGATTATCATCGAAGATGACAGAACGGGATTAGACACAGAAACTATCCGACGGGCTTTAAGGGATAATTTACTCTATATTCAAGGTAAATTACCGGAATTAGCCAGCAAAAACGATCTTTACATGGCCCTAGCCTATACCATCCGCGATCGTTTATTGCAGCGTTGGTTAACCACCCAACAAACCTATCTAAAAAAAGATGTCAGAACCGTTTGTTATCTCTCGGCCGAATTTTTAGTCGGTCCCCATTTGGCTAATAATTTAATTAATCTCGGTATCTACGAACAGGTCCAGAAAGCTGTCAGCGAATCGGGATTAAAACTAGAAGAATTAATTGCCCAGGAAGAAGAACCGGGGTTAGGAAATGGTGGTTTAGGTCGTTTAGCTGCCTGTTATTTAGATTCCCTTTCTACCCTAGAAATTCCGGCTATTGGTTACGGTATTCGCTACGAATTTGGTATCTTTGATCAAGAAATTCACGACGGTTGGCAGGTAGAAATAACCGATAAGTGGTTACAGTATGGAAATCCCTGGGAAATTGCCCGACCGGAATCATCGGTAGAGGTAAAATTTGGCGGTTATACCGAATCCTATACCGACGAAAATGGTAATTATCGCAGTCATTGGATTCCCGATTATGTAGTCAAAGGAATTCCCTACGATACCCCAATTCTCGGCTATCGAGTTAACACCGCTAATACCATGCGTCTCTGGAAATCAGAAGCTTGTGAATCTTTTGATTTTGGTCGCTTTAATCGCGGCGATTATTATGGTGCGGTGGATAATAAAGTTCACTCGGAAAATATCAGTAAAGTTCTCTATCCTAACGATGAACCAATTCAAGGCAAAGAACTGCGTTTAGAACAGCAATATTTCTTTGTTTCCTGTTCCCTACAGGATCTGATTCGTATTCACTTACATGAGAACCCCAGTCTCGATAATTTTCATCAAAAATGGTCAGTACAATTGAATGATACTCACCCTTCCGTCGGGGTAGCCGAGTTAATGCGCTTGTTAATTGATGTGCATCATTTCGATTGGGATAAAGCTTGGTTTATTACTCAAAATACCTTCGCTTACACCAATCATACTCTTTTGCCAGAAGCTTTAGAAAAATGGCCTTTGAGTATTTTTGGTCGTCTTTTCCCCCGATTAATGGAAATTATCTACGAAATTAACTATCGTTTCTTGGATAAAATTCGCATTATTTATCCCCATGATGATGGCAAAATGTCCCGTTTATCTATAATCGATGAAAGCGGCGAAAAATACGTCCGTATGGCTCACCTTGCCTGTGTGGGTTCCCAGGCAATTAATGGGGTGGCAGCCCTCCATACAGAATTACTGAAAAAAGATGTTCTGCGCGATTTCTATGAACTCTTTCCCGAAAAGTTTAGCAACAAAACCAATGGAGTTACTCCCCGGCGCTGGATAGTTTCTAGTAATCCCCGCTTGACTTTTGCCATTACCGAAAAAATCGGCGAAAATTGGATTAAACATCTGGAGGATTTACGCGGTTTAGAAAACTATGTGGATGATGGGGTATTTCGGGACTATTGGCGACGAATTAAATACGATATTAAGGCAGATTTAGCCAATTATATCGCTAAAAAAGTCGGCATTAAAGTTGATCCTAGTACCCTCTTTGATGTGCAGGTAAAACGCATTCATGAATATAAACGGCAACATCTCAACGTTTTACATATCGTCACTCTCTATCATCGTCTCAAAAATAATCCCAATCTCGATATTACCCCCCGTACCTTTATTTTCGGTGGTAAGGCAGCCCCGGGTTATTTTATGGCAAAATTAATCATTAAATTGATTAATTCTGTGGCAGAAGTGATCGATAATGATCCGACGATTGGAGGACGTTTAAAAGTGGTTTTCCTACCCGATTATAATGTCACCTTCGGTCAACGGGTTTATCCAGCTGCCGACTTGTCTGAACAAATTTCCACCGCCGGGAAAGAAGCTTCGGGAACCGGTAATATGAAATTCTCCATGAATGGGGCCTTAACTATCGGCACTCTCGATGGGGCAAATATCGAAATTCGTGAAGAGGTGGGAGCGGAAAATTTCTTTCTTTTTGGCTTGACAACCGAGGAGGTTTATGCTAAGAAAGCCGCCGGTTATAATCCCCAAGAATACTATTACCATAACGAAGAATTGCGGGCAGTATTAGACCTCATTGGTTCGGGATTTTTTAGCCGGGGTGATAGTAGTTTATTCCGTCCGCTCGTGGATAATCTTATCTACGATGATCCCTATATGTTACTGGCTGATTATCAATCCTATATCGACTGTCAGGAAGGAGTCGGTCGTGCCTATAAAGATCAAGAACATTGGAGTCGTTTAGCGATTCTTAATGTGGCCCGCATGGGAAAATTCTCTAGCGATCGATCGATTCGGGAATACTGCGAGGAAATCTGGCGGGTACAACCGGTAAAGATTGAATTACCCGATTATATTCAAGCTAATGCCGGTTTATCGGTAAATTAGAACCAATCTAGGCAGTAGGCTCCTGTTTATTCATCCTACTGCCCACAGGTTAACTGGCCCTGGGCGACTCTAATCTAGATTTTTACGGGATTGACGGGGCTCGAACCCGCAACTTCCGCCGTGACAGGGCGGTGCTCTAACCAATTGAACTACAATCCCATTTTTGCCACATTTCTGATTGTAACTTCATCATCAGGGTTATGTCAAGCACCTCTGGGAAAATTTTTTTGAGGGAAGTGGGGAAGTGGGAAACAATTCATAACTGGGTTTTTAAAGTTGGATTGGGATCAATCCTGAATTAAAGCCAAAAAATCCCATGGTAGAGAGGGATCCTCTTTACCATGGCATTGTAATTAAGCTTGTTGGGAGCCTGAGCTATGACTAACCCGAATTCGATCGAACAGCTATCGCAAGAATTACTCGATCTAGACCAAGTAGATGCCGATACTGGGGCAGATTTGCGGCAAAAAGCCCAAGAAATCCTCGCTGAAACCACTATTGACCTGCCGATTCGAGAAGCGATCGCCGATAGTCTCAGTCAAGGCAATCAACTACTTACCCTCAAAACCGTCGGCAAGGAAGAAAGTTACTAGCACATTTGGGGTCAAAAGTCAAGATGAAAGAAAAAATTTTTTTTGTCTGGCTGGGGCGATTTTTGGCCTCTTTTGGGCTGTTATCGGGGATAAGTGGCTGTAATTCCCCTCTTTTGATCACTCCTCAAGTTCCCGCCGGTGGTTTAAATAGTTTTGCTCCCGATCAATTTCCCAGTTATAGTGCTGATGGTCGCTATTTAGCCTTCGCTTCCGATCGCTCCGGTCGTCGTAGTATATATTTATTCGATCTGCAAGAAAAGCGCCTAGTTAATCTTCCTAACCTAAATCGTAGCGATTCTAGCCAAGATCAGCCATCTCTGAATGCTGACGGTCGTTTAATTGCCTATATCTCCAGCGAACGCGGTAAAAGTGATGTCATGGTTTATGATCGTTCCCGGTCCCGTGCAACCCTGTTAACCGCTAACCTGCGGGGAAGCGTCCGCAATCCCACCATTAGCGGTGATGGTCGCCAAATTGCCTTTGAAACCAACCAAGACGGTCAATGGAATATTGCGATCGTTAACGGCCAATTTTAAACTTGTTCTACTCGGTCTTAATCGTTAAAACCTGCGGAGGAGTCGCATCTGGTGGATATAAAAAATTTACCTGTACTATATGCCAATCCCCGGGAGGAATAGTCAGAGTCACTAAAGATTGCCCCTCTTGTCCGCGTCTTTGGACGAGATGGAAAAATCTGCTTTGTGCCTGTCCTTGGTCATCGCTATAATTGACGGCTACTGTTCCCCGAAAAAACACTTGTGGGGCAGCCGGATCGAGAAAACGCAAACCCTGCCCAATAATATCCTCTTTAATCGGTGTTTCTAGCGCAATAGTCACCGTTTTCGCCTCATCACTTCGATTAAATAGAGGTAAACTTAACCTATATTCCACACCGTAATTACCATGAGCTTGATAGGCCGTATCGGGATAGCGAACTAACATACTAGCACTTTGATTTTGTTCCGTTCCCAGTTTGCCCCCGGGTAGGGTGCTAATCCCATAGGCTATAGATTGACCAGAATCAGGAATATTTAACCATAAAGAAGCTCGATCGACCAATCGGGCTGGCCAAGCTGAACCTTGGGACACCCCCGCTACCCGTCCATAAATTATCTGTCCTTGACTATGGGGAGGAGTGGGCGCTCGATCCCGCGGAGTCGATAAATTGCCTTTTTCTAGCAAATTTTGCCACTCTGTCAGATTTGGTGGTCTTTCCTGCCCATTTTCGTCTAAGGGTGCATAAAGAGCTAAACTAGCAGCGTAGAGAAGACCGTCACTTTCCAGACGGAGATAAGTGGACCTACCGTTTAAAGGGGGAGTCAAATCGCGCACGGGAATCGCCGCATTTAAGACCATAACACTCTCCCCCGCCGGAATAATAATCCTATCGGGAAAAATATCCTGACGCTGCCCCATTAAAATATCCCCCATTACCCGACTTCCCGGCCCAGCAAAAACCGTCCCCTGATTATTTTCCACTTGTGCGGGTAAATCGATAAAAGCTGCATCGGGTTGACTCAAATAACTAGCTCCTTGCAGAATTTTAACGGTCACGGGATTAGAACTAGGATTGTGGAGTAATATACCCAGATAAAGGCTGCGTAAATTATCGGGAAAACTCCCCCTCGCTATATGGTGGGCAAAAATATCAAAGCGTCCCTGAAAAGCATAATTTAAATGGGCCGAGGGAAAACTTTTCTCTTGGGGGGGAAAAGTCGAAAGCAAAATCCCTTCTCCTAGCAATAATTCGGGACTATTACTATTAAAAACGGGAACTTGATCTAGTTGATTCGGTAAAGGACGCACCTGCACCGGTCGAATTATTTCTACAATAGGAGGAGTTTGGGCAATGGGTAGTAAAAAAGGTAACATCACACAAATTACCATCTCAAGATAATTATTTTTTGATCATAGCATTACTGGCTCGCTCAATTTAGATAGTATTCTGTTTGTCTATATCTAGAGGATTGGTTAATATTTCTTGCTGGTGTTAAGTAGCTGGTTATAATTAAATTAAAAATCGATTTTAGGTTCGATCCCCCCTGCCCCCCTTGATAAGGTAGGGTTGATTCATGAATCAACGCTACCCTTGATAAGGGGGGTGTCTGATAATTTTTAACGCCTACCTACTTAAGTACAATCAAGAAAAATTATCAAACTTACCAATCTTTATTTGCTCTTGCCATTGAGCAAATCTATTGTCATCATAGACTAAAATCTAGATGTAGCCGATGTCTAGATATCGATCGAGCCGGAATTGTTATGATAAATTCATGAAGTTTTATAACGGTATTTGCCCGTGAACATGAACCAAATCGACTATCTCAGGATTAGTTTAATCGATCGCTGTAACTTTCGCTGTCAGTATTGTCTGCCTGAGGATGCAGAATTGGCCTATGTTCGACCGCAAGATTTACTCACCCGGGAGGAAATTCTTACTTTAGTCAAAAATGTCTTTATTCCCCTCGGTTTCCGCAAATTTCGCCTTACTGGTGGGGAACCTCTCTTACATCCCGAAGTAGTGGAGATTGTGCGCGATATCGCCTCTTTATCTGCTACTAGCGATTTAGCCTTGACCACCAATGGCTATTTACTTGACAATTTAGCCGAAATGTTGTATGAAGCCGGACTAAGACGGATTAATATCAGTTTAGACTCCCTCGACCCCGACACTTTCGATAAAATTATCGGTAATCGCGGCCGGAGTCGTTGGCAAAAAACTTGGGCAGGTATTCAAGCGGCCCAGAGAGTGGGTTTTGACCCCTTAAAATTGAATGTGGTGGTAATTCCGGGGATAAATGAGGCAGAAGTGGAGGATTTAGCGGCTTTGACCATCGAGAAGCGTTGGCACGTCCGTTTTATCGAGTTTATGCCCATCGGTAACGGTGATTTATTTCAAGAAAAAGCTTGGATCGCGAACGAGGAATTAAGGGGGCGAATTCGGGCAAAATGGGGCTTAAATGAGGGTCAAGTGCGGGGAAATGGTCCAGCCGATGTTTTTCAAATTCCGGGGGCTAAGGGTACAATTGGCTTTATCAGTCAGATGTCGGAATGTTTTTGCGATCGCTGTAACCGCCTACGTCTCTCGGCCGATGGTTGGTTGCGTCCCTGTCTCCTTAACGAAACCGGACAAATTGACCTAAAAACCGCCCTCCGTCAGGGAATTTCGCCGGCAGAAATCAGGGAAAAAGTCCAGAAATTAATGGAACTGAAAGCAGAAATAAACTTTAAACTGCGTGATTCTGGCACATCAAGCGGCATTTATACCCGTACTATGTCCCAAATTGGCGGCTAAAAATCTACTGTCCGAATTCTACTCTAGCCTGTTCTACCATTTCCACGGTAACTCGATCGGAACCGGCATGACGAGCTAATTCTTCTATCCTTTGACGCGCTTGGGAACGAACAAAATAGGGAATATTTTTTAGTTTTGCTTTTGCTTCTGCGGTCCATTGTAGTTGATCGGAAAAATCTAGAGCTTCCATAGATTTAACATATAGTAGTCCGTCTATTATACCAAAAAAGATTAGCTATTCATTGCCAAGCTAATTAAATGATGAGTTTCTTGACAGCGACTCTTTTTCACCTTTCTTTTAATTTTAGGTTTCTGCTAGGTCGAAATTGACTCTTTGATATAAATCTTGAAAAGAAATCTGCCAATCCACCGACACCAATTGTAAAACCGCATTTTCCCCCGTGACGAAATCAATTAACCATTGATCATCCTTTTGTTTATAGTAACGTTCCACACTATAACTAGATTGTTCGATCAGAATATATTCCTGAAAAGTTGGCAGAGAACGATAGAATTTAAACTTATCCCCTCGGTCATAAGCTTGGGTAGAATTAGAGAGAACTTCGACAATAATTAAAGGATTGATCACGTTAGATTGACTATTACCTTGATAGAGAGGTTGACCTTTAATCACCATCACATCGGGATAGGTGTAAATGCTATAATCTGACAGCCATAAACCTGACAGGGGGACAAGCCAGCTGAAAAG
>NZ_JADBUE010000186.1:0-11757 GCF_020245805.1 Microcystis sp. M179S2
TTAGGAGTTTAGCAAATGTCTAACGAAACCGTCACCTATTCCCTAGAATCGGTCCTTAAGGAAATTAAAGACAGCATCAAGGAAGTCAACCAGAAAATGGACACCTTGCAAAAAGATGTCAATCAGAAAATCGATACTTTGCAAAGAGATGTAAATGATTTAAAGGTAGGACAAGCTAAACTAACTGAGAAAGTCGAAGGGATGGATAAAAGACTAGAAAAAGTAGAAAATGAGCAATACACTCTAGTTAAGACTATTTCTGACCTACAGGGTTTTCGAGGTCTGATTGTCCCTATCCTTATCGGTGCCATGAGTGCCGCTATCGGTGCAATTATCACCGTTGCGATTAGAATTCTTTTCCTCGGTAACAATCCCTAAAATTCTCCAGTCTCACACCCCGAAAACTATTGATAACTTTAGGAGTATAGCAAAATGTCTAACGAAACTGTAACTTATTCCCTAGAAGCTGTCCTAACCAGAATTGAGAGTAAAATCGACTCTCTGGAAAAACGGATGAATGAGAGATTTGACAAGGTAGAGGACCGGCTAACCAAAGTAGAAATCGGACAGGCCGGACTCAAGGGAGAGTTAAAAGGCGATATTAAAGTATTAGACGAGAAAATCGAGGGATTAACGGTACGGGTTGGTTATCAGGAATTTACCAACCGGGGGATTTTGATAGCTTTGGTGGTTGCTGTCTTGGGAGGTGCCGCTAAACTTTTCGGTTTTTTCCCCAATCCCTAGAAGTTACCCCCGATACTTAAACCTAACCTGAAATGGAGAATTAGGGTTTTGGGGAATTAGGGTTTTGGGGATTTTGGGGTGTTCAGCAGCCATTTATCGGCATTATTAGTCATGATGACAATCAGTCCTAAAACCTTATTATACTGACCATAAAGTTTTCTACCAGTCTCAATATCTAAATATTGGCATTTAACAGCAAATTTTAACCATACTTGGCTTTCTGCTGCTTCTGCTTCCGCATCATTTAATCTCAGCAAAAATGAACCCTTATATCGTCTTCTACGCCATGCCTCTGCTAAATTAGCACAGACAGAACGAGAAGAACGTCGAATTTGGTCAATTAATGAATATTTTTCCGACCCGGGAAACTTTTTAGACAGTTCAAAGATTTCCATAGCCAGATTAAAGGCGATTTGATAAACTTCTAGGTCTTCATGGGTGTTCAGCAATTTCTTCGGTTTTTGCACCATAATTCCCCTTTCCTGACTGATGATTCTCACTTTCCCTTATATATACCTCTTGTCAAACCTAAATTCAGGAAAATCCCCATTCCCCCACTTCCCCACCACCCCACTTCCCCACCACCCCACTTCCCCACCACCCCACTTCCCCACCACCCCACTTCCCCAAAAAAAATTTTTCCAAGGGTGATAGGTTTTCTGAAACAGGTGGGTAGATTGTTTATAGAGGACAAAAAACACCTAACACAAGGATATACCCATGAACTCCACCTTCAAATTCAAACTCATCCAAGCTCTCAACAAAAAGAACCGTAACAAAGGTTTCACCCTTATCGAACTCCTAGTTGTCGTTATCATCATCGGTGTACTCGCCGCCATCGCTCTCCCCAACCTCCTCGGTCAGGTAGCTAAAGGCAGACAAGCGGAAGCTCGCAACAACCTCGGTACCGTTAACCGCGCCCAGCAAGCTAACCGCTTGGAAAACGCCACCTTCACCGCAGTTTCTAACTTGCCTGTCACCACCACTTCTACCTATTATGGAACCTTTACTGATCAAACAAATGGAAATGCTAACATCAACCAATTGGGTGCCGCTCATATTGCTACAGCAAACAGTACCTACACCAACGATATTCTCGATTACGGTTCTGCCGTTGGTCAAACCACCTCTGGTGCTTACACTGCCGTTATCTGTGAACAAACCAGTAACCCGTCTGCTACCACTGGTCTTTTAACTGTTGGTCCTGGTACTGCAACCGCAGCTTGTGCTAACAATGCTCGTCTCATCCAGTAATCGCCGTCTAGAAAAGTATGGGGGTTGCCCTTACATACTTCTCTGACAATCGCAATTTCACAACTCAGCTTTAATCATACTCTAGCGGAAGGTGGCAGGGAAATGTTCTCTCGGAAACCTTGCGCTTTTGATTTTTTTCGGGAAGTGGGGGAAGTGGGGAAGTGGGGGAAGTGGGGAATTTCAACTAAAACCCCCCGCAACGCGCATGCAGTGACCACCCCAACACCCTAAAACCCCCCGCAACGCGCACGCAGTGACCACCCCAACACCCCAACACCCAAAATATAGTCAATATTGCCAGGGCCTAACTATGAAATACCTTCTTTTTTCAGCAATCAAATCACAGGGAAAAAAAGCGAGGGGTTTTACTTTAATAGAATTGTTAGTAGTGGTGATTTTATTGGGGGTTCTCGCTGCCATCAGTTTACCGAATCTCTTCGGACAAGTCGCTAAGGGTAGGCAAGCAGAAGCGCGCGCGGCACTGGGATTGATCAATCGCACCCAACAGGGTTATCGTTATGAAAAAGGGACTTTTGCTACTTTATCTGAACTAGCTCTGGAAGCTGCCACTATTTCCCTAAAATTCTATAATATCAGCGAAGTAGGACCTCCCAATGCTTTTGGAGCCGCCTATGAATTGGATGCTTTGACTCCATTTAATAACGATATTAAAAATTATGCCGGAGCGGCCGGACAAACGGCAGCCGGGGCCTATACTGGTATTGTTTGCGAGGATGAAACTCCTTTGGAAGATAATGTTTCTACCAGTAATTCCGCCGGTGTTCTTGCTTGTGTTAATGGCATTGAAATTAATTAAAATAACCCCAAAAATCTTTTATTTTTGTTGATAAGTAAATGGTTATAATTATGAAGGGCGTGATTTGTCGGTTAATTCATCGTAGGGTTAATTCATCGTAGGGTTAATTCATCGTAGGGTTAATTCATCGTAGGGTTAATTCATCGTAGGGTTAATTCATCGTAGGGTTAATTCATGAATTAACCGCGATGGTAGGGTTAATTCATGAATTAACCCTACACTGATTATTGACTTTTATTTAAAGCTATGGTAGGTGCAAAAAAATATCTCAATCTATCCTTACTTAAAACTCTTGGTTTAGTCGCCGTCATCGGTGGACTAATCATGGCTATTGTGGAAATGCAACAGGAAAAGGTGAAAACCTTGACCAAAGAAAAGTTATTAGATAGAAATTATCGTCAAGAGTCTCGCCTAGAAAATGCTCAGGTTCAGTTATTAAAAAATATACCTTCCTTTGGCTTTGACAATATGTTAGCCAATTGGTCAATGTTGCAGTTTATACAATACTATGGCGATGTGGATGCTCGTAGGGAAACTGGTTACGGTTTAAGTCCCGATTTTATGGAAATTGTCACCAAAAATGACCCCAAATTTGTCCGCGCCTATTTGATGATGTCTGTCGCTTCTTCCCTGAATGCTGGTAAACCCGAAAGAACCGTTGAGATTATGAATAAAGGTTTATCAAAAATCACTCCTGATGTCACCGATGCCTATTTTCTTTGGTTATATAAAGGAGTGGATGAACTATTATTTTTAGGTGATATTCCTGCGGCGAAAAAATCTAATCAAATGGCCGCCGATTGGGCAAAAATTGCCGGTAATAAATTTATCGAAAAATCCGCTAGGGGAACGGTGAAATTTTTAGAAACTAATCCCGATAGTCGCGCTCCTAGAGTCGGTGCTTGGATGTTAGTCTGGATAAATAGCCAAGACGAAGAAACCCGCAGGTTAGCTAAGGAAAATATCGAAAAATTGGGCGGTAAATTGGTTGTGGTTAATGATAATCAAGTGATGGCAATTCCCCCCAAAGATTAGGGTTTGACATATTTTTCATCCTCCCAAAACTTATGATTTAATAAGCCATCAATATCCTTATAAAAAGGACAAACATCGGGAAAATTAGCATCATATTCAATTCGCATATTCTCCACCGCTTCCTGATAACAATCATCATAAATATCGGTTAAAAAACTGCATAAACTAGGAGAATCTTTCAGGATATCTTTTAACTTCGATTGACAGCGTTTAATTGTTACTTCCCAACCTCGATAACAGTCGGAAAAAGGAAGATAACGCCGTTTTAAACCGTGTTCAAATAATGTAATTAAACGGTTTTTAAGTTCCCTTTTGTCTCGTCTTCCCAAAGATTCCACCTCCTCGATCAAATTCTCTAAATCAACTTGAGATAAATCCCCAGATTTTAATTGTTTGACCGTCTTCTCTATCCACAAAGCAAAATCTTGATCATACAGATTTTTTACCTTTGCTAAAGTCATCATTTTGACCTCCTCTGTTGACTAATTACCTTTATTTTACCGAAACTTCGCCAATTCAGACTAAATCCGGTTATCAAAGACTGATTATTTATTCTCCCTATCCCAAGAGTGCCTCTCCTCAACCGATTTAGTATTATAGTTAAGGGATACCCCCAAAACCCAACAACTAACAAGCCACAAACTGCACCGATCGAGGGATAATATAACCTTGATATTGACAATGGCGACTATGAAAATTTTAATTATGGGTGGAACCCGATTTATCGGTGTTTCTTTGACTAAAGTGTTAGTAGAACAGGGTCATGAAGTAGTATTATTCAATCGTGGCAATAAACCCGCTCCGGTTGCTGGAGTACGACAGATTCACGGCGATCGCACTGACCCAGCGCAACTGAAAGAAAAGCTTAAAAATGAAAGTTTTGAGGCAATTTTCGATAATAATGGCAGAGAATTAAGTGATACTCAGCCCCTCGTCCAGATTTTTAGGGAAAGAATCGGGCATTTTGTCTATGTTAGCTCGGCGGGGGTTTATCTAAAATCCGACCAAATGCCCCATAAAGAAGGGGATAAACTAGATCCCAAAAGTCGCCACAAGGGAAAACACGAGACAGAAAACTATTTAAGCGAGATGGGTTTACCCTGGACTTCCATCCGTCCGGTTTATATCTACGGACCGGGGAACTATAATGACCTAGAAGCTTGGTTTTTTGACCGTTTGGTTCGTAATCGTCCTATTCCTATACCCGGTCATGGGGAACATTTTACCCAATTCGGTCACGTTGTCGATCTGGCCAAGGCCATGGCCGCAGTATTGGGTAATTCTCAGGCTATCGGTCAAGTGTATAATATTTCTGGCGATCGCTATGTAACTTTTAACGGTTTAGCAAAAGCTTGCGCGGCAGCGATGGGTAAAAATGCCGAGGAAATCGAGATTGTTAACTATAACCCCAAAAAATTTGACTTCGGCAAAAAGAAACCTTTCCCCCTGCGGGTTCAACATTTTTACGCTGATATTAATAAGGCCACCCTGGAGTTAAACTGGCAGCCCGAATATGATCTCGTCAGTGGTTTAACAGACTCCTTCCAGAATGATTATCTCCCTTCCGGTCGCGATCGGCAAGAAATAGACTGGGCGATCGATGACCAGATCTTGGCAAACCAACAAAATTAATTTTTTGGGGGAAGTGGGGAAGTGGGGAAGTGGGGAAGTGGGGAAGTGGGGAATTTCAACTAAAACCCCAACACCCTAAAACCCTAAAACCCTAACCCCCAAACTGATGCAGCTTTAACCAGTTATTGGACATTCCACCAACCGAAGGCCGGCCCGACAAAGCGAATAACTACCCAAACCCCAGCTAAAACTCCTATACCAATCCAGGCACCCCTAGTGGTTAACTTGTAAGCTTGGGATGCTTGACTTTTAGTAATCGGTAGCCAAGGCAGGATGTTTTCTTCCTGTCCATACTTATCACCCAGGGCCGATTGACGACGTTTTGATTCACCCATACTAATGTCAGTTATTAAGAGGTTTTTCTCTGATTGTATATCGAAAGACAACCGCCTACACTCACTCCCAGTCCATGAAGGAGGGCGATCGAAACTGACGGCCGACGACCGACTATTATAGAATTAAAGGTTGCGACTGAAACGAGAATAATAATTATGGCAACCATTAACAGTAATTACTTAAAACTAAAAGCGGGTTATCTTTTCCCAGAAATTGCCCGACGAGTCCAAGCTTTTGCGGCAGCTAATCCCGATGCTAATATTATCCGTCTGGGGATTGGGGATGTCACCGAACCTTTGCCCCTAGCTTGTCGCGAGGCAATGATCAAAGCGGTGGAGGAAATGGGCGATCGCTCTAGCTTTAAGGGTTACGGGCCCGAACAGGGTTATGCTTGGTTAAGGGAGAAAATCGCCGTCCATGATTTTCAGGCTCGCGGTTGTGAGATAAGTGCCGATGAAATCTTTATTTCCGACGGTTCTAAGTGCGATACGGGCAATATTCTCGATATTTTTGGAGATAATAACTCGATCGCCGTGACCGACCCAGTATATCCCGTTTACGTTGATACTAATGTTATGGCCGGACACACGGGAGAGGCCAACGACCGCGGCGAATACGAGGGCTTAATTTATCTGCCAATTACCGCCGAAAATAACTTTACTGCCCAGATTCCGGCGGAAAAAGTCGATTTAATCTATCTCTGTTTTCCCAACAATCCCACCGGGGCCACGGCTACCAAAGAACACTTGACAGCTTGGGTTAATTATGCTAGGGCCAACGGATCGATTATCTTTTTTGATGCGGCCTACGAGGCCTTTATCACCGATGCCAGTTTACCCCATTCCATCTACGAAATCGAGGGGGCGCGGCAATGTGCGATCGAATTTCGCTCTTTTTCTAAAAATGCCGGTTTTACTGGGACCCGTTGCGCTTTAACCGTGGTTCCCCAAAGTCTCACGGCCAAAGCGGCCGACGGCAGTGATGTGCAACTCTGGAAACTGTGGAATCGTCGGCAATCGACCAAATTTAACGGCGTTTCCTACATTGTCCAACGGGGGGCCGAGGCGGTTTATTCCCCGGAAGGACAAGCACAAGTACAAGAACTTGTCAAGTTTTATTTACAAAATGCAACAATTATCCGAGAAAAATTAACCGCCGCCGGTTTAGAAGTCCATGGTGGCGTAAATGCGCCCTACGTTTGGGTAAAAACGCCCCAAGGTCTATCGAGTTGGGATTTCTTCGATAAACTGCTACATACCTGTAATGTGGTGGGGACCCCCGGATCCGGCTTTGGGGCCGCCGGAGAGGGTTATTTCCGGCTGTCGGCTTTTAATAGTCGTGCCAACGTCGAGGCCGCTATGGAGAGAATTATCAGTAAATTTCCAGGCTAATGGTCAAAAGAGGGATGTTTGCGGAAGCATCCCCCAACAACCCCATCGGGAATTGATAGACTGTTGACACACCCAATTTTTCGGTAACTACTCACCGACAACGGCTCACCGATGCGACCCTTTTGGCTAGAATCCTTACAGGTAGAAAGATTAACGATCGCAATTGCTGGCCTACCGGCACATCTGCAAGGGATCAAGTTGGTGCAGTGGTCAGATCTGCACTGCGATGAACAGCATTTGCCTGTAGCTGTCCTGCAAGAAGCGATCGCCATTACTAATCAAGAAAAACCCGATCTCATCTTCCTGACGGGAGACTTTATTACCTATAGTCCCCAGCCAATTTTTACCCTGGTGGATAGCATAAAAGCTCTCGAAAGTCAAGGGGGTATTTATGCTTGTTTAGGAAATCATGACAGTTATCTTCCCCACGCAAGGGAAACGGTCAGAGCAGCCTTAACTGGCGTGGGAATTCGGGTACTCTGGAATGAAATCGCCACACCCTACGGCGAAAATTTTCCCATTGTCGGATTGGCCGATTATTGGTCTGGGGAATTTTTACCGCAAATCCTCGAGCAAATTGCTCCCGATATACCCAGACTTGTCCTTTCCCACAATCCCGATACAGCCATGGTTTTAAGGGATTGGCGCGTGGATTTGCAGTTATCCGGTCATACCCACGGAGGCCAAGTGACTATCCCGGGTATGGGTTCCCTACCGATAGTTTTAGAGAAACTTAGGCGATCGCTGCCCGAACCCTATGGTCAATGGGTTCCCCTTCACCGGCAGTTTAGCAGAGTAGTCCGATACTGGCAATGGTCCGAGGGATTTCACCGAGTCGGGGAAAATCAATTATATGTCAATCGAGGCTTAGGAACCTATTTTCCCGGTCGTCTTTTTTGTCCCCCCGAAGTGACGGTAATTACTTTGATCAACAGGACTCAGTAGTCAGGAGTCAGGAGCCGGTCGTCAGGAGATTATTTTTATTTATTCTCCCCATCACCCCACTTCCCCACTTCCCACTCCCCACTTCCCACTTCCCACTAACTAAATGACTGAGCAAGATACTGACTGGATAGGTTTGATGATCGGCAATTCTCGGCTACATTGGGGGTATTTTTGCGGTCAAACCCTGTTAGCTTGTCTCGATACTCCTCACCTGAACGAACCCCTAAGTAATGAATTTTTGCGACAAATTTTCCCTAAACTCTTGACAAATAAATGTAACTGTGCATTGATTGTCGCCTCCGTGGTTCCTAGCCAAAAAGAATTGTGGGCAAATTATGGCAATTTACGGAGAATTACTTTAAAAGATATTCCTTTACTGGATTTATATCCAACATTCGGCATCGATCGAGCTTTAGCTGTCTTAGGTGCGGGAAAAAAATACGGATTTCCCTGTTTAGTCATCGATGCGGGAACAGCCTTAACTTTTACGGGAGTGGATGGGGATAAAAAGCTAGTGGGGGGAGCAATTTTACCCGGGTTAAAGGTGCAATTAGCCAGTTTAAGGGAACGGACGGCAGCCTTACCAGAGGTGTCCTTACCGGAAAGATTACCGCAGATGTGGGCAAAAGAAACAGCAGAAGGGATAAGAAGTGGGATAATTTATACAATTTTGGCGGGAATAGAAAAATTCAGTCTGGAATGGTTAAATTTATATCCAGAGAGCAGGATAATTTTAACAGGGGGAGATGGGGACTTAATTAGGGATTACTGGCAAGAAAAGGCCATTAAATCACCCCTAGTGGATAAGACGATCATTTTTGAGGGAATTGCCGCAGTTAAGGGAATCTCCTCCTGTTTAATTGACAAAGGCGAACCTATCTAGTAAAGTCGGAGAAAGTTTTCTCAACTTGAGAAATTTCTGAACAACTAGGCAAAAAATTCAGGATATAGTTATGGCGATCGTTCTAGTAACCGGTTCTGCTGGTTTAATCGGTTCCGAATCAGTGAGGTTTTTTTGTGATCGGGGTTATACCGTTGTCGGTATCGATAATAATATGCGTCAGGTATTTTTTGGCGAAGACGCTTCGACGGAGTGGAATCGAGCCAAATTATCCCAAGATTACGGTGATAAATACATTCACCATGCTGTAGATATTCGCGATCATGAAGCGATTTCAGCTATCTTTAAAACCTATAGTCATGATATATCCTTAATTATCCATACGGCGGCGCAACCTTCCCACGATTGGGCAGCTAAGGATCCCTATATGGATTTTAGTGTCAATGCTAACGGAACTTTAGTATTATTAGAAAATACTCGTCAACACTGTCCCCAAGCAGTATTTATTTTCTGTTCCACCAATAAAGTTTACGGGGATAGACCGAATGAATTGCCTTTAGTAGAAAAAGAATTACGTTGGGAAATCTCGGAAAATCATCCTTATTTTGCTCAAGGTATTGACGAGTTGATGAGTATTGATGCTTGTAAACATTCTTTGTTCGGTGCCTCGAAAGTGGCGGCGGATGTGTTGGTACAGGAATACGGGCGTTATTTTGAGATGAAAACTGCCTCTTTTCGCGGTGGTTGTTTAACCGGTCCAAGTCATTCGGGAACGCAATTACACGGGTTTTTATCCTACTTAATGAAATGTACGATGATTGGCAAAGAATACAGTATTTATGGGTATAAGGGTAAGCAGGTACGCGATAATATTCATAGTTATGATCTCGTCAATGCTTTCTATCATTTTTATCAAACTCCGCGAGTAGCAGAAGTTTATAATATCGGTGGTAGTCGCTTTAGTAATTGTTCCATGTTAGAAGCTATTCAAGAATGTGAAGCAATTGCGGATAAAAAGTTAAACTGGCAGTATGTGGAGACTAATCGCATTGGTGATCATATCTGGTGGATTTCTGATGTGAGTAAGTTTAAAAATCATTATCCTGATTGGCAGTTAACCTACACAGTAACGGATATTCTCAAAGAGATTTTTAGTCAAAACGTTAGCCGTTGGACTTAGGGCAAATTAAGAATTATTTTGATCAGTTTTTATCTGCTAGTTTTCCCTCGTTACAAAAGTGATTTTTAGCCAAATATACTGCTAGTAATTGAGGAACTCTGTTAATTAGTTAACTAGAGGACATTAGTGATGTTATTAGTAGCAATGTTGACCTAAAAAAACTAAACCAGAGCATATTTAAGAGACTATTATGTTAACTAAAATCTACAACAATAAAATTTTCCGATTTCTCATTGCTGGGGGAGTGGCATTTCTAATCAACTTATTCTTAATTTATTGGTTCATTGATGACTTGGGATTCAATACCCCATTTCTGAAGAATGTTGCTAATGTCATTTCGATAGAAATATCTTTAATTGCCAGTTTCTTTATCTACAGAATCTGGGTGTGGACTGGGGGAGATTGGACAATCAGAGATGTGATTTTGATACAACTTCCTCTCTATCATCTCTCGGCAGGTTTAGCAGTTTTACTGCGAGTTTTTTTGATATTTCCCTTCTTAAACTGGTTAGGAATTAGCCCCGGAGTCAACACAATGATTGGGGTTTTAATCGGGGCTAGTATCAATTATGTCGCCAGTGATAGCCTAGTTTTTAAACCCAAGAATAAGACTAATGAGACAGAAATGTACTATCCCGAAGGATTAGCACCAGCTTTCCAGATGGACGGTTACTCTCACCCACGTCAATCAAGGGATAACCATGGGGTAAAAACCCTATCAATAATTATCCCTGCTTACAACGAAGAAGATTGCATCGAAAGCACAACTCACTTAATATCTGAACGTTTAGAAGAGGATAAAATTGATTATGAAATCCTAGTGGTTAATGACAATAGCAAAGATAACACCGAAGCAGTTCTGCAAAAAATCAACCAAGAAAATCCTCGGATTCGCTACATCAATAACTATTATCCCAATGGTTTTGGTTTTGCGGTGCGCTGTGGGTTAGAAAATTTTAGCGGGGATGCAGTGGCAGTAGTAATGGCAGATAATTCCGACTCTCCCGATAACATGGTGGACTATTATTATAAACTGCAAGAAGGCTACGATTGCGTTTTTGGTTCTCGTTTTATCAAGGGAGGAAAAGTTATTGATTATCCCATACACAAGTTATTCGTTAATCGTTTGGCTAATCTATTCATTCAAGTTTTATTTGGGCTAAAATTTAATGACACCACTAACGCCTTTAAAATCTATCGGAAGGAGGTTATCGAAGGAATCTCACCTCTACTGTCTCACCATTTTAATTTAACAGTAGAGATGCCCTTAAAAGCGATCGTGCGAGGATATTCCTACACGACAATTCCCATTACTTGGCGCAATCGTACTGCGGGGGTTTCCAAGTTAAAACTCAAGGAAATGGGTAGCCGTTATTTATTTATAGTTCTCTCTATCTGGTTAGAAAAACACCTTTCTCGAGGCGACTATAAGCGCAAACAGAAAAAGAATCAAGTCGGTTGATAATTATTATCTAGTGGAGTATTATTGATGACTAGGCAAGTGTTAATTAGGGCTTGCTGAATAAATGTGAAATGTAGGCAAGGTAAGGGTTTTGTGGCTTTTCTCGTGAAACAGGTGCAA
>NZ_JADBUE010000187.1:0-16065 GCF_020245805.1 Microcystis sp. M179S2
GGGACTTTGTTCGGTGCTAGACTGATATTTGAGTAAGCGAGTAAGCCAGACAGGAGCCAGAAAAAGATATTTATTAGAAAAGTCATGATCAAGCTAGAGGTTTAAAGACTGAGCGGGTTCCAATTATTTTTATTAATAAATATTTGACACAATTCATACCAGGTAAGCAAGAGAGCTACGCCACTACTACCGAATCATTACCGCGTTAGAAACCCCGCTTCTTTGTCGTCCTGCTTCCAAACCCATTACCCGGTGATAAAGTTCCAATTTTGCCGGTGGAATTGGGGAACCATCAAAATCAATGCCATTAGCGATCGCCACATCGATGGCATCAGCGCCCGTAGTCGTGGTTAAATTAGTTTCGGTGGACATAAAGACAATATAAAGGATCATTGCTATTTTATCAGGCGATCGATATCCGCCGCTATGATCAGGAAAGTAATCTTCATTTCTGTGTGACTATGGCTCAATTGCCGACCTATCAACCAAAACAGTTATCCCTGGGCCCCCTGGAAGCGGAAATTCTCAATATTGTCTGGGAATTGGAACCCGTTAGCGTTAAGGATGTCCACGAGCGCATTTTAGCGGATCCAGAACGAGAGCTGGCCTATACTTCTGTGACTACGGTACTGCGTCGTTTAACTAATAAAGGCTGGTTAAGTTGTTATAAACAGGGTCGAATTTTCTACTGGAAACCGATGGTTTCTAAGGAACAAGCACAGGCAATTAAAGCCTACGAACAATTACATCGTTTTTTGGCTATTGGTAATGCGGATGTGGTGGCTTCTTTTGCCGATAGTCTCGATACTGCTACTGTCGAACAATTAAAAGCGATTGCGTCTCGTTTAGACACCCTGCGTCAACAACGGGGAGAACGCTAATGCACGGTTCAATGTTATTACTAGCATTAACTATCGCCATTGCTTTACGTTGGTTTCTGCCCAGCTATCAGCGTCGTTGGCAGACAACACTATTTTTCTTTCTCTTTCCTCCTTTGCTGCTGTTAATGACAGTTATATCGGTGGTTTGTATGGGCTATAGTGGCCAAATGTTGGGTTATAACTCCAGTTTAATTAGTTACTTTAGTGCCATAATTTGGCTAGTTTTTGCTATATTTTGTTTGATAAAACTCTCCTATAAAACTTGGCAAACCCATCGGGATTTTAGCAGTTATCCCCTCAAAAAAATCACCGCTCAGAAGGCGAGAGTTTTAGCAGTGGATTTTCCCTACAGCGCCAGAGTTGGCTTTTGGAAGTCGGAATTAATTGTGACGCAAGGATTATTAAATCTCTTAGATCAAGAACATTTACAAGCAGTTTTAGCCCACGAACAAGCTCACCAAGAATATCATGACACTTTCTGGTTTTTCTGGTTAGGTTGGTTGCGATCGATGTCTTCTTGGCTGCCCAATAGCGAGAATTTATGGTCAGAATTGGTCTTCTTGCGGGAATTGCGCGCCGATAAGTACGCTTCTGGACAAGTGGATTATTTACTATTAGCTGAATCGCTGCTTTTAGTGGCAGAAAAAGTTAATCAAGTAGCGGAAATAAGTTTCTCCGATAGTTGCTGTGTCGCTCTCAATGATCATTCCTTAAATAATCGTTTATTAGAGAGAATCGATGCTTTAGTCGAGTCAGAAAACCCCGAACTTCCCAGATTTAACTATCAAGTCTGGCTATTGCTTTCCCTCTCCCTCGCTCCTTTCTTACTCTTGCCTTTACACTCCTAAAAATGACCCTAGAAGTTGGACAAAAAGCCCCCGAATTTGCCACCCCCAACCAAAGGGGGGAAATTAGTAAATTAGCAGATTTTGCCGGTCAATGGTTGGTCTTATATTTTTATCCCAAAGATAACACTCCGGGCTGCAGCACAGAAGCGATCGATTTTACCGCTTTGTCGCCGCAATTTCAGCAATTAAATGCGGTAATTCTGGGAGTTAGTCCCGATTCAGAAAAGTCCCACTGTCGTTTTATTGAAAAACACAATTTAACTATTCAATTATTGAGCGATCCCGAGCATCAACTGGCGGAAATTTATCAAGTCTGGGGATTAAAAAAATTTATGGGCAAGGAATATATGGGGATTAGACGCTCCACTTTCCTGATCGACCCCCGGGGAAATATTGCCTATATTTGGTCAAATGTCAAGGTAAAAGCCCATGCAGAAGCGGTTTTGAAAAAACTTGAGGAATTGCAGTAGGAAGCCCTCAGTACCCAATATTTACGGGTATGCAATTGCGCCCTTTCGTGTTAGACTAGAAAAGTTGTCAAAAATCGCACATCTAGGCGATCGGGTGTTTCTAGGAATCTAGAAATCCAGCCCTAGATGGAGGATAAACCCGAAAAGGAGAAAAATATGCCCGTTGTCTCTCTTGCAGAATTGCTAGAGTCTGGGGTTCACTTTGGCCATCAAACGCGCCGTTGGAACCCGAAAATGTCTCAGTACATCTACACTGCCCGGAATGGGGTTCATATCATTGATTTGGTGCAAACTGCCCAATTAATCGAAGAAGCTTACGAATTTGTCCGAGGAGAAGCCGATCGCGGTAAACGCTTTTTATTCATCGGTACGAAACGGCAAGCGGCAGCAATCATTAAACAGGAAGCTTTACGCAGCGGTAGCCACTTCGTTAACCAACGCTGGTTAGGGGGAATGTTAACCAACTGGGAAACCATTCGCGGCCGGGTAGAAAGACTCAAAGAATTAGAAGAATTAGAAAATAGTGGCGCCCTCGATAAACGACCGAAAAAAGAAGCATCGGTACTGCGTCGGGAATTGGGCAAACTGGAAAAATACCTCGGTGGCATTAAAACCATGCGCCGGCTGCCGGATTTAGTCGTCGTGGTCGATCAGCGTCGGGAATACAACGCTATCCAAGAATGCCAAAAATTGGGCATTCCCATCATCTCCCTCTTGGATACTAACTGCGATCCTGACTTGGTAGATGTGCCGATTCCCGCCAACGATGACGCAATTCGCTCAGTCAAACTGATTTTAGGCAAAATTAGCGATGCGATCATCGAAGGTCGTCGCGGTGGTCAAGCAGCGGTGGAAGAATACGAGGAAGACTACGATAATGAAACCGAGTACGAGGAAGAAGGTGATTATTCCCAATACGCCGCCGAATTTGCCAGTGGAGACGACGATAACTAGGGAAAATTAGCCATTGATCGCCGCTAGGTTCGGGGGGAAACTTTCCGGACCTATCGAGCGGTCAAACCTGCCCCTCTCGTGGCATGATCAATTATAAGCAGTAGGTTAGGAATTTTATGGCGGAAATTACAGCACAACAGGTTAAAGAACTTAGGGAAAAGACCGGCGCCGGCATGATGGATTGCAAGAGGGCGCTGACGGAAAACGCGGGGGATATAACTAAAGCGATCGAATGGTTGCGTCAAAAAGGGATTACTTCCGCCGAGAAAAAAGCCAGTCGGGTAGCGGCAGAAGGGATGATCGGCAGTTACATCCACACCGGCAGCCGCATCGGTGTTTTAGTGGAAGTGAACTGCGAAACCGATTTTGTTGCCCGTCGCGAGGAGTTCAAAAAATTGGTTAATGACGTGGCGATGCAGATTGCCGCTTGTCCTAACGTCGAATATGTGAAAGTGGCCGATATTCCCGCCGAAATCTCCGCCAAAGAAAAAGAAATTGAGATGGGACGGGACGATTTAGCCAATAAACCCGATAATATCAAAGAAAAAATCGTGGCCGGCCGCATTGAAAAACGTTTGAAAGAACTTTCTCTGCTCGATCAACCCTTTATCCGCGATCAGAACATCAGTATTGACGAATTGCTCAAACAAGCGATCGCCGCTTTGGGAGAGAATATTCAGGTGCGTCGTTTCCAACGCTTTGTACTAGGTGAAGGGATCGAGAAAGAAGAAACGGATTTCGCCGCCGAAGTAGCCGCCCAAATGGGACAAAAAGCCCCGGAACCCGTAGCAGCAGCCCCGCAAGTGGAGGAAAAAGCTCCGGAACCGGCAGCGAAGGATAATCCGCCCGCTAAAGGCAAAAAGAAAAAGTAAGTTAAATGAAGATCAATCTGGTGGGGTGCGAGTTTCGTACCCTTTTTGTCTTCAGGGGGGTGGGGGTACTTGATCAGTTATCAGTAATCAGTCAAAAGAAAAAAGAAATTGGCAACCAAAGCAAATTCCTTGACTGGATTCCTTGGGAACAAAAGCCCATTCTTTAGCTACTTATTAAAAACTTTGTAAATAAGATTATCTTATTTGCACTCGTGGTCCCTAGAGGTTGTCGAACGGAAAAAAATGCAGATTCAGGACAAAATCACCGAAATAGCCGCTAAAACAGCGAAAGCGATCGAACTTTCTCAAAATTATTTACTTTCTACCCAATACTCTGAGGGTTACTGGTGGGCAGAATTAGAATCTAATGTCACCATCACCTCAGAAGCAATTTTACTGCACAAAATCTGGAAAACTGACAAAAAACGCCCCCTAGACAAAGCCGCCACCCATCTGCGTCAGCAACAGTGTCCTAACGGCGCTTGGGAGTTATTTTATGGTGATGGTGGCGATCTTAGCACCACTGTGGAAGCCTACATGGGGCTGCGACTATTGGGAATTCCCGCTAATGATCCTGCTTTAGAAAAAGCTAGAGAATTTATCTTAGCTAAAGGTGGCATCAGCAAAACCCGCATTTTCACCAAAATGCACCTCGCTTTGATTGGTTGTTACGATTGGCAGGGGGTTCCCTCTATCCCCGCTTGGATTATGCTACTGCCGGAAAATTTCCCTTTTACTATCTATGAAATGTCCAGTTGGGCGCGGGGAAGTACGGTTCCTTTATTAATTGTTTTCGACAAAAAACCCGTGTATAAAATCGGTTTTAATCTCGATGAACTCTATACAGAAGGGGTGAATAATGTCAAGTATGAGTTACCAAAAAATAACAATTGGTCAGATGTTTTTCTCTGGTTAGATGGGCTGTTTAAATGGGCAGAAAAAACTGATTTAGTTCCCTTCCGTCAAGAAAGTCTGAAAGCGGCGGAAAAATGGGTAATTGAACGACAGGAAGACACAGGCGATTGGGGGGGAATTATCCCGGCGATGTTAAATTCTCTGTTAGCTTTAAAAGCCCTAGGTTATGATGTTTACGATCCGATTGTTGCCCGCGGTTTAAAAGCGGTGGATAATTTTGCCATTGAGACAGATAATACCTATTGTGTACAGCCCTGTGTTTCGCCGGTTTGGGATACGGCTTGGGTAATTCGATCGCTAATTGAATCTGGGCTAAATCCCGCTCATCCAGCTATGATTAAAGCGGGACAATGGTTAATCGATCAACAAATTCTTGATTATGGCGATTGGGCGATTAAAAATAAAATCGGAACCCCCGGCGGTTGGGCTTTTGAATTTGACAATCGCTGGTATCCCGATTTAGACGATTCGGCAGTGGTGGTGATGGCTTTAGAGTTAATTAAAATGCCCGATGAAAATATTAAAAAAGCTGTGATGAAACGGGCAGTTAATTGGATGGCTACTATGCAGTGTAAAGCTGGTGGTTGGGGAGCTTTTGACATCGATAACGATCAAAACTGGCTTAATTCTTTGCCCTATGCCGATCTAAAAGCAATGATCGATCCTAATACGGCTGATGTTACTGCCAGAGTTCTAGAAATGTTAGGTACTTGTGATGTTAAAATGGAGGAAAATCGAGTTAAAAAAGCTTTGGATTATCTGGAAAAAGAACAGGAAGCTGATGGTAGTTGGTTTGGTCGTTGGGGTGTAAATTATATTTATGGAACCAGTGGGGCATTATCTGCTTTGGCTTTTCTGGAACCGAATAAATATCGCCAGCAATTGCAAAAAGGAGCCAATTGGTTAAGCAGTTGTCAAAATGTTGATGGTGGTTGGGGTGAAACCTGTTTTAGTTACAATAACCCTAAATTTAAAGGACAGGGAAATAGTACCGCTTCCCAAACTGCTTGGGCATTAATCGGTTTATTAGCCGTCGGGAAAGTCACCGGCAATTATCAGCGAGAAGTGATTGAAAAGGGTGTTAACTATCTTCTTGTTACCCAAAAAGAAAATGGTACATGGGATGAAGATTACTTCACCGGTACAGGTTTTCCCTGTCATTTTTACCTGAAATATCATTTCTATCAGCAGTATTTTCCTTTACTGGCTTTGGGGCGTTATCGGGCTTTAATTTAGTCCGTTAACCTAGGCGTTAAGACAGGAAATAAGCTTAATTGTCTAGCGCATTTTTTGTGACTAACTAGGGTTTGCTGAAAAAGCAGGGGCGAAGCATTCGGATAGGAAATCTACGGTTTCAGCGATAGGTTATCGCCCGAATGCTTCGCCCCTACAGAACTCTCAAAACCTTGCACCTGTTTTGCGAGAAAAGCCCCAAAACCCTTACCTTGCCTACATTTCACATTTATTCAGCCAGCCCTAACTAGGAAGAAATAAATCAGGAGATATATTTAAAAAATTGGCTAATTTTTGAATATAGATAGGAGTTAGATCTTGTTGGCCATCAAGAATATCATCCAGGGTTGACTTACTTTCAAAAATAGATAGCAAATCTTGCTTTTGTAGGTTTCTTTCCTCTAATATAAATTTCAACAATTCAAGTCCATAAATATCAGGTATTGGCTCTTGATTTTCCTCATACTCATAAATTAAAGCCCCTAAAACATTTAGATATTCCCTTTCTTCTGCCGTTAATTGGGGTTTGTCTAACAGGCGATTAATAACCTCCTGCATCATTTCTAAGTCTTCCTCATTGTGAATAGGACGAGGAGGGTATTGCTTTAATAATTCTAAGTATTTATCAGTGGCAAACATAATTTAATAATATCTATGCTCGAGCGGCTATTGCCTTTAGATACCTCACGCCTTAATAATTAAGTATAGAATAGCCAAGTCTCCAAACTACCGCTTAACCAAAACTTCTATTATCCTGATGAGAAACCTCTATTTTCTTTTGCCCGGTACTACTTCTCCTTTTGGTGGGGGTGGACTGTGGGCAGAAATGAAAACCGTCAATTTGGCTAGTCAAATTTGTAGCGCCCAGATTGTGACTTATCGTCAAAAAGAGTTAAATTATCCTTTTTTAGAGGATATACTCGCCAAAATAAGCTCGGATGACAGTATTTTTGTGGTTAGCTGGGGTTTTGATCTTCCTAAACTGGTGCAAAGATTGCGATCGCATAATATCATTTATCATGCCCATAGTACAGGTTACGGCTTCCGTTTACCCTCCCAAATACCAATTATCACCGTTAGCCGTAATACTATGGGGTATTGGGGAGAAAAGGCTCCTAATGCTTTAATTTACTATCTTCCTAATCAAATTGGCTCAGAATTTCTCAATTTAGGCTTAGAAAGAGATATCGATGTCCTAGTACAGGGGCGCAAATCCTCAAAGTATCTTCTCAATCGTCTAGTTCCCGCCCTCCGTCCCCACTGCCGCGTTAAGGTTTTAGATAGCTATGTGGAGGATTTAGTGGGATTATTCAATCGCAGTCGGGTTTATCTCTACGATTCGGCTGAATATTGGGCTGTAAACGGTTTAACGGAGGGTTTTGGCTTACCGCCCCTGGAAGCTTTAGCCTGTGGTTGTACGGTATTTTCTAGTGTTAATAGCGCCCTAGCCGATTATCTCGATCCCGGTTTCAATTGTCAAAAAATCGGGGCTTATTCCAGTCAATACGATCTGGAACGTATTCTTAATTATGTCCGTAATTTTCCCGTTAATTCTTTACAGGCTAATTTTCTCGATGATTATAATCCCGAAAAATTACTACCACGTTTTGAAACAATTTTAAGAGAAATTAATGATTTCTTTGATATTAAAAAACGCTATCCGGCTGATATAGAAGGTTTAGAACCCCTGCGACTTAAAAAATTATGGATACAGAGTTCTCTGGCTAAACTTAAGAAAAAACTGTTTAAGTAAACGCATCAACTTTTTGACAGAGAAAGATCGAGCGACTATTCAGTTATCAGTTATCAGTGAGCAGTGATCAGTGAACAGGGATATCGGGAGAAAAAAGCTGATGGCTGACTCCCCAAAAGGAAAACTTTCTACTTCACCATTAAGATAACTGCTATATAATTATTTCTAACTCTTACCCCCAGGATATTTATGAAGCGAGGAATTTACATTACCGCTAATGATCGAGTTATCGAGCAGGCGATCGCATTAATGAATAGTATTCGTTTGTACGATCCCGATTCTCCCGTCATCTTGATTCCCTACGACAATAATTATCAAAAAATTGCCGATTTATTGTCCGAAAAATATGGCGTTATTCTCTATCCAGAGCTGCAATTAGTGGAAGAATTGGCACAGAAAATCTATGATATTTTTGGAGAAAAATTCTTTGCTCGTCCCAATCAATTTCGCAAGCAGGTGTGTTGGTTTGGAGAATTAGATCAATTTCTTTATATCGATACGGATATCGTAGTTTTTGAAAAAATAATAGATAATCTAAATTTCCTCGATACCTACGATTTTCTCTGCTGTGATTACCAACACAAAAAAGGGATTACTGATGTCTTTAATCCGATTGTTTTAGAACAAGGAATCTTCACAGAAAATGATCTAACTGGAATGTTTAACGGTGGTTTTTGGGCTAGTAAAAAGAATCTGTTCTCAGAACAGGAATTATATAGTGCTTTTCAAGAATGTGCCGCTCATCCAGAATATTTTGATTTTTCTCAAAAAACCTCCGATCAACCGATTATTAATTATACCATTCTCAAACGAGTTCCCAATCGATTTAATATTGTCCGCGCTCCGGGTTGTCAAGCGGGAAATTGGGGGGGAAGTTCTCATTTTCAACGTCAGGGGAATATTTTAATCGATCCGAGATTAAATCAGCCCTTAAAATATTTACATTGGGCAGGAATTCGCATTGAACCGGGTTGTCCCTACTGGGATATCTGGAAATATTATCGTTATCTAGATGATCCTAATCCCCCCGCAGATCCGCCAGCAAGCAAACCAAAAAATCCTTTTCAGAGATTATTAGATAAAATCAAATTATAGGTTTGATTTTTCCTCTCGCACCATTAAGATAACTGCTGCAATTTAACTCCAATCCTGTTGCTCCTCGGTTTGGCGAATTTGATACACTTGTCCGTGACTGTGCAGTGGTCGAGTTTTTGCCCATAAACTGGCTTCATCTAACTGCCATTTTTCTAGGATTAAATCTAAATCTCTTTGGATTTCTCTTGCCCCCGGAAAGTTTTGATAACGTATGCGTAAACGAGCGCATTCAGCTAAGTTTAAATCATTGGGTTCTGATTGCAGCAGCTGATCAACAATCGGGCGATCGAGTCTTTCCTGTGGATGTTGTTGTTCTTGATTTTTACTAGCCATAATTAATCGAACCAACCGATATCGGAATCCGTTAACTCTGTGGGGGTAGGATTGGGGGCAATATAACGGGCTAAAGTGGCCATTTCAAAGTTATAAAGACTGGGTTTCTTAGGCAATAGTTTGGTAATTGCTGACGGTTCAGGGGTGGCGGTGGGACTATTTTCTAGGGTTTTAATTTGATTATATAATTTTTCAATTAACTGTTTTTTCTCAGTCAGTTCTGTTTCTGTCTTGCTTAATTGACTCGATAATTTTGCCACCAAAGTGGTTTTTTCCGAGAGGACAGATTCTAACTGCTCGGTCTGTTGTTGTAACTGCTGTAAACTGACAGAGAGTTCCAGATGTTCTTTAAGTTCTTCTTCCAGAGAAATAACTTTTTCTTGGAGAGTTTGCCCATTTTTCTCGGTTTTTTCTAACTCTGCCGTCAAGTCCTTAATTTTTGCCTGTAAGGTGGCGTTAGTTTCCTTCGGACGTTTGACAGAAGGAGAGGGTTGGGATTCTACCTCTTTATTAGCTTCTGTACGGATGAGATCGTTTAAATTACCTTTGGTCATAAGCTCTGCAAATAGGATATTACGATAGAGTCGGATACTGTCCAGAAATCTGTTGGTTTGGGTAATCGATAATTATTCGCCCGATATACAAGCTTGATTACGCCGGGGAATTGTTCCATAGGTTTTATTTTATAGCTTTAGGTCGATCGATCCCTGTCCATTTAAGGAATGAGAAAAAATACCTAAATCTCAGTTTAGCCGGTAAGATTCTAAACTTTTCTGTAGTTAATGATACAGAATAGCAAATTTGTGTCAGACTGAAGGTAGAAGTTGATCGCACCTGTGGCAAGGATAAATTTATGAATATTGAAGAAAAAGCACGTCTTAATTTAACCCAAGAACGACAAGCAGAAGGAATGCTCGAAGAAAATGTCTTAACTCGTACAGAGGAGCTTTTAGGGGAAGGGGAGGCAGGAACTGCGAAAGCACGGGTTTTATTAACTGAAAATCGTCAAGAAGACGAAAAACTCCAAGATAAGATTTTAGAACGTTCGATCGAAGCTATGCAATAGCCTTGAGGAGATTGGTGAAGACTGGGAATATCCACACAAGTCTAGATAAATATCTGTAGAGACGTGGTTGACTGCGTCTCTATTTCAATTACCGATAACTAATCACTGTTAAACTAATCACTGTTCACGCTCTGGACAGTGAAAAAATGCAGATCCGAAGAAAACACCCCAATCCTGCCGTCAAAGTTGAGAGTTTGAGTTATGTGGTGAAAGTGCCGGAGGCACAACCGCAAAATATTTTAGAAGAAATCGTTTGGCATAAGGAGATAGAAGTCGATAAATTGCGCGAACGGTTGCCTTTATTGGAATTACGCCAAAAAATAGCCAATACTGCGCCACCTTGCGACTTTTTAGCCGCCTTAAAACAGGGTAAAACCCAACCCGCTTTGATTGCGGAAGTGAAAAAAGCTTCCCCTAGCAAGGGAGTTATCCTGGAAGATTTTGATCCTGTAGCGATCGCCCGTACCTATGAACAGGGGGGAGCCACTTGTTTATCGGTCCTAACCGATAGTAAGTTTTTTCAAGGTAGTTACGAAAATCTTACCCTCGTCCGGCAAGCGGTATCTTTACCCCTATTATGCAAGGAATTTATCCTTTATCCCTATCAAATCTACTACGCTCGCTCTAAAGGAGCCGATGCTGTCCTTTTAATTGCCGCTATTTTAAGCGATCAAGACCTAGCATATTTTGTCAAAATTGTCAAGGGTTTAGGGATGACAGCTTTGGTAGAGGTGCATAGTCTGGCCGAATTTGATCGAGTGTTAGCCATTGAGGGAATCGAACTAATCGGCATTAATAACCGCAATTTAGAGACATTTACAGTCGATTTAGACAATACTCGCCAATTACTAGAAGCCAGGGGCGAACAGGTGCGAGAAAAAGGTATTCTGATCGTCAGCGAATCGGGATTGCACACAGCAACAGATCTGGCGAAAGTGAAGCAAGCGGGAGCAAATGCGGTTCTAATTGGCGAATCTTTGGTAAAACTGCCCGATGCTGCCGTCGGTATCCAAAAACTCTTTGAAAATCGGGAATAGGAGTTAGGAAGTGGGGAAGTGGGGAATTGGGGAAGCTGTCTCATCACCCTATCACCCCAAAACCCCATCACCCCAAAACCCTATCACCCTATCTCCTGAATACTGACTCCTGACAAGGCTATCTGCCGGGATATAATCAGAGTTTGCCGAATCTTAAATCATCCCCTCAGAATTGATGCGATCGAGATTTGGTTTTTTATCTTTTTGAATATAGCCCAACGAGAGAGGACGAACCATGGAAAATAAAAATATGTTGATGATTCCCGGCCCGACACCAGTGCCGGAAGCGGTATTATTGGCTATGGCTAAAGCACCTATAGGTCATCGGACGGGTGCTTTTAGCAAGGTAATCGCCGAATTAACCGAAAATCTTAAATGGTTGCATCAAACCAGTGGCGATGTTTTAATGCTAACTGCTTCGGGAACCGGTGCCATGGAAGCGGGAATTATTAATTTTCTCAGCCCCGGCGATCGAGTTTTGGTGGGAGATAATGGTAAATTTGGGGAACGTTGGGCGAAAGTGGCGAAAGCATACGGCTTAAATGTGGATATCATTAAGGCAGAATGGGGTAAACCCCTAGATCCAGAAGCATTCACCGCTAAACTGACCGAAGACAAGGAAAAAGCCATCAAAGCGGTAATTATCACCCATTCGGAAACTTCCACCGGGGTTCTCAATGACTTGGAAAGCATTAACAAAGCGGTAAAAGACCACGGGGAAGCTTTAATTATCGTCGATGCTGTCACCAGTTTAGGAGCTTATCATATTCCCATCGATGAATGGGGTTTAGATGTGGTCGGCTCTGGTTCCCAGAAAGGTTATATGATTCCTCCCGGTTTAGGTTTTGTTTCCGTAAGTCAAAAAGCTTGGAAAGCCTACGAAACCGCCAAACTACCCCGTTTTTATCTAGATTTGGGCAAATACAAAAAAGCCACCGATGAGGATAGTTCCCCTTTTACCCCTCCAGTTAACCTGATGTACGGTTTACAAGCTTCTCTGCAAATGATGAGAAGGGAGGGATTAGCGGCAATTTTCGCCCGTCACCAACGCTTAACGAAGATGACGCGGGCCGGTATGCAGGCCCTGAATTTGCCCCTCTACGCGGCGGATTCCTGCGCTTCCACGGCGATTACTGCGGTGGCCCCCACTCTGGTAGATGCGGAAAAAATTCGTTCGACTCTCAATAAAAAGTTCGACATCGCTGTGGCTGGTGGTCAGGATCACCTCAAGGGTAAAATCTTCCGTATCGGTCATTTAGGTTTTGCCAGTGAGAGAGATATCCTCACGGTTATCGCTGCCATTGAAGCGACTTTAATCGAGTTAGGTGTCGAAGGTGTCACCCCTGGCGCCGGTGTGGCTGCGGCTGCCTCGGTGATGGTGCAGGGTTAATCTTGGCTTGGCTTTTCCCCTTCTCCCCAAAGAAGGGGATTTTGGCTGGAAAATATATCCTGTATATGTAAATTCGCTATAATCCAGCCAAAGTAATAGTCAACTCTTGTGGGTTTTATGTTATGTCTGCAAAACAAAATTTTGTGTTTATATTTATTTTAGTGATTAACCTTTTGTTAGCGTTTAAGTTATATTCCGAGCAAGCATCTGTAGTTTTTTTAGCTGTCTTAGTCTTGACAACTTTCTTGCTGATTCTAACTTTGAAAGCTAATTCTAGTAAGGAAAAGAGAGTTAATTCTGACGAGAAAAGTGAGCAAAAAAATGCGAAGCAGGATAGTATAGATTGGCATTCTATATTAGTATTTTTCGCTATTTTTATCAATAACGTTGTTTTATTCTGGAAACTATTTTCCTCTCCGGAACCCCAAGGGGGGATACTGCTCACGATCGCAATTATGGCAGCATTACTTTTATTAACCCTGGGACTTGATAACTTAGGGTTCCAAAATAAGTTTCCTTTTGTCAAACTTAAATAAATCAATAATCCCACTTAACCGTTTACTTTTGACTTGATTGCGGGCCGATTTGGGGCAAATGCAAAGCCGGATCCTGCGCTGTCCAACCGACGGGAGTATCTAAGCGCACCTCAAAATGAAGATGGGGGGGAATAATATCTGGTTGTCCCGTGGTGCCAACCGTACCGATAACGTCTCCTGCTCGTACCCTTTGGTCAATTCTCACTGTAACCCGGCTTAAATGGGCATAACGGGTCTGCCGGCGACCTAAATGATTAATTACTACCAAATTACCATAGGCCCCTTCCTGACCCACATAAATCACTAGACCATCCTCGGCGGCTAGAACTGGTGTACCAACATCTGCGAGAAGATCAATACCACTATGAAAGAGATTTTTCTGTTCCGTGGGGCTTTTTTGCCAACCGTAGGCTAATCCGACAGTGCTGGCAAAGGGTAAGGGATAAGAACTTAATCCAGTATAGTCCGATCGCTTGCTGGCGGCGGACCAATTGGTGCCGGGGATAAAAACTATTGTCGGCCGGCGACCACAACCGTTAAGCTCAAAGAGTATATCGGCACGAATACCATAGGCCGCTTCTAAATCGCGCCAAGTGGAACCCCGGGGTGCTTCGATGCGAATGCCGTTCATCGGGGGAATGAAGATTTCTTTCCCCACCGGGGCCAAACCATTTTTGAGAATAGTCGGATTGAGTTTAATTATCGTTGCCGGGATGAGAGCGTATTTTTCGGCGATGGAGGCGATCGTTTCTCCCGCTTGGATTTTATGGCGTTGTAACCTTGATAAAATCGGCAGGGGACAAACATTATCAGACCCTTGAGCAAAAATTAATTTTTGATTTAAGCCCAAAAAACCTAGACAAAAAAACAAAATTGTGCTAGTAAAACTTAGCCAAATTTTCTCACGTTTGATTCTCCGACCCATGACCATAAAAAAAGCGATCTCTATAATTACAAAACCCGGAGAATACTAGGAATACTGTCAATAGCTTCTAAAGACTCTATTGCCGCTAAAGCGTTGCGGAAATTGCCCTCGCGCACATCGTGGGTGACAACGACAATTTCGGCTAAATCACCCCTAATACCAATTTGTACCACGGATTCTAGACTAACCCCATGGTCGCCGAAAGCCATACCTAAATGACCGATTACCCCCGGCACATCGCGACAGAGAAAACGGGCATAAAAACGGGTCGATAACGACTCCATCGGGGCGATTTGACAATAATGCTGGTGAATACAGCTTAAAAGCGGGTCAAGTTCCTTGGTTTTGCCACTACTTTTTAAAATTCCGACGATATTCATCACATCCGATACTACCGCGCTGGCCGTCGGTCCGCTACCGGCACCCGGTCCATAAAACATCACTTGGCCCAAGGGTTCCCCCTCGACGAGAATAGCGTTATAGACCCCGTTAGCATTAGCGAGGGGATGGGTTTTCGGTACTAGGGTCGGATGAACCCGCAACTCTAGGGTATCGGAATCTTCCTTAACCGTATCTTTTGCGATCGCTAATAATTTAATCACAAATCCCAGTCTATCAGCGTAGGCGATATCGACGGCGCTAACTTGCCGGATACCTTCACAGTAAACATCTTCCCGTTTTACCCGACCTCCAAAACCCAAAGAAGCTAAAATGGCAATTTTATCGGCCGCGTCGAATCCATCCACGTCCGCAGTCGGATCCGCTTCTGCATAGCCTAATTCCTGAGCTTTGGCCAGAACTTCACTAAAATCTGCCCCTTTTTGGCTCATTTCCGTGAGAATATAGTTAGTTGTGCCGTTGACAATTCCCATGATGCTGCTGATGCGATTAGCGCCGAGGGATTGTTTTAAGGGTTTAATGACGGGAATTCCACCACCCACGGCCGCTTCTAGGAGGACATAAACCCCCTTTTCGTTAGCTTTGGCGTAGATTTCATCACCAAAACGGGCAATAACCGCCTTATTTGCCGTAACAACGTGCTTTCCCGATGCGATTGCTTGGAGAATTAAAGAGCGCGCCGGTTCCAAACCCCCCAATAATTCGACAATAATATCAATTTCGGGGTCAGTAACGATCGATTCTAGGTCAGTGGTCAACAGCAGGGGAGAAAGCTCGATTTCTCTCGGTTTATCTAGGGATCTAACTCCCACTCGTCCAATGGTAATCTCTTTGAGTACGGGATGACGACCAAAAGGATCAAGGAGGATTTTCGCTGTTCCCGTCCCCACAACCCCGAAACCGAGTAAACCAATCTTAAAGGTCACGCTTTTATCTCCTGCTAGTCCGACGCAAAAAATACTAATGGCCAAGCCGTCGCCATTGTCGATTCTATCATTACAAGGTCTTTGTCTGTGGGGTTTTCTTTTGCTGGCGTTCAGGGCCCGATGATGATAAATATTCAGTATTTTTGTATTCAAATCAAGCAAATCTCGATCGCATTTAAACGCTTATCCTGTAATTGTTATTGATTTTATTGACCGATATAGATATTCGGGAATGTGAGTAACATTTTTGATCATAAGTAGTCGTGCAAAATTAATTTCCTAGTCGAGACGGGAGACAGGAGACAGGAGACAGGAGACGGGAGACGGGAGACAGCTATTAGGGATCGGATTTGAGTTTTCAGTTCACTGTTTCCTCACACCAGAAGTCTGACGGAGTAGTGGCTTAGATGTGTAATTAATTTTGCTTAGGTA
>NZ_JADBUE010000188.1:0-9451 GCF_020245805.1 Microcystis sp. M179S2
GAAATGGGGCGAAAGTCTGTGGACTCTGTGTAAGACAGTACATGGTTTTTTAACTGTGGTATGCGACGGTGGTGGAAGCAGAAACTTAAATCGTGAGGTTTAGGAATCGCCGCACTTTTAGGGCGGCGAGGATGTCAATATCAACTTCCCTCCCAGATTTTTAAATAGGCATTTTCCATATTTTGAGCGAATTTTTTCCCTTGCCAGAGCGGGGCTGTGTCACGATTTCCTAACAGTTGATGGCTGATGTCTTGACGAAGGGAGCGATCGAGTCCTAATTTTACTCCCCAGTCGATATATTCTGCCTCATTCCAGCCAATTCCGGCTTCAATACCAGCATTAATCATAAAAGTATAACTATTGCGGGCGGAAAATTGTTCTCCTACCAATGTAACTAAAGGGATTCCTTGCCATAAAACTTCTAAGGTGGTGGTAGCACCATTGTAGGGATAGGTATCTAACACCACATCGGCAATCTGTAAATTAGCGCGATGGGTATATTCATCGATATCTCTCGGTAAAAACCGCAATCTTTGGGGATTAACTCCCTCCCGAATCGCTATTTCAGTAAATAATTCTTGAATTTTTTCAGTCTTACCGACTCCCTTAATCAGAAAATAACTATTAGGGACTTGTGCGAGAATTTTCATCTGAAGTTTAATGGTATCAGGATGGCGTTTCATGCCACTTTGTACGGAAAAATAGATGGTAGCATCGGGGGGAATTTCTAAATCTTCTCGACGGAGATTGGGAGTGCCGATTTCAAAACCATCCACTGCTAAATATGTCTCTGGTAAACGATAGATTTTTTCTCGATAATATTCCTCCGCTTGCTGGGGTAAAACGTAGGGATCGGCGATATAGTAATCAATAGTTGCTAATCCAGAAGCATCCCAACCTAACCAAGTCACTTGTTTTGCTGCGGGTTTCTGGGCCATAATCTGATTGGTGAGATTATGGGTTAAACTATCTAAATCTACTAGAATATCTATCTGATCCTGTTGAATTTGTTGGGCAACTTCTAGGGGATTTTGAGCGTAGGGAAAATGACGGATAATATCTCGGCTATCCCGGAACCATTGACGGGTAATTTCATCTTCTTCTTGGTTAATAGTATAGATGGCTATTTGCAATTTTTCTCGATCATGATGGTGAATTAACCAACGACTTAACCAACCGACGGAATGATGTTTTAAGGTACTGGCAAGATAACCAATTGTCAGTTTTTTTTGAGATTTTTTGATAGTAACCAAAGAAGTTTTTAAACTATTATTATCAAGGAAAATTTCGGCGATGCGATTAGTTAATTGTCGATTGGCTAAAGCTCGATCGCCTAGGTAGGGTAGGGGACTAGAAACATTGAGAAAGCTAGTTTTAATAATCGGTTCTAAAGTGATATTTTTCTGACGGGTTAATTCCTGTAATAAATCATGATATTCTTGATAAATATGATCAATTTCTTGCCAAACTCCCCAGCGCAAAAGTATTAACAAAATCAGATAATTACTGTATAACTTTAGGGTTGGAGTTAGACAAATTTCTCGGAATTGATAGGCAGTTATCAAAGAATTATCAAAGTCTTCTGCTAAAATATAGAGGTTAACCAATTGTTCCAAAAGACTCAGATCATTTGGTCTTAATTGCAGACAAAGTTTAATAATTTCCACTCCAAAAGTGGGACTTTGTTGCTCGTTGGTGACTCGTGCTGCTATCTGAAAAGCTTGCGGGATAAAACTATCGGCTAATTCCTCTAGGTAGGGTAAACTTGCTTGAGCTAAATCTAAAGTTAATTCATGGGGATATAAAAGACTTTTGAGAACTACATTTAAAAGCAATTCTCGATCGGGATTATATCTGAGATTCTCTTGAATAGGATAATTAAGTAGTTCTTCAGGATCAAATATTTCTAAATCTAAAGCTAAGTCGAATAAAGCTAATAAATTATTAATTGACTTGGGAACAATTTCCTGTAGATGATAGCGAAAATATTCTACAGCTGCCAGATCACCTTTTCTTTGTTGTCGTCGCGCTTCTGCGTCTAAAACTGCTTCTAATCCTGCTTGCCATTGCTTAACTTGTTCCAGATTACCTTCGCTTAAAATACTTTGCCACATTACCTGCGCTTCTGCTTCTAAATTTTGCAGAAGATAGGCAACTCCCAAGTACCAATAGTCAGAAACATTTTCAGGATTGTTATCGATTAGTTCCTCGTAGATTGCCGCAACTTGAGGATAATCTTCAGCAATTAAAGCTTGATAAGCGTCAGGATGCCACATAAATCAGTTATTAGTTTTTTGAGATAATATTTTCAGAAAATCTTGATGTTCTTGACTGGCTAAACCTTGCTGTAAAACTGTCAAAACCTGTCCCAAGTTACCCGCTAATAAAGCATTAACATTTAACCAAAGACCGGGGAAAACCTGCGAGTAAATTATCCCTCGACTATCGGGTTCAAGTTTAATATATTCTCCAGCATTTAATCGGAACCAATCTAATTGACGTTCATAAACTCGCCAAACAAGATATTCTTGCACTTGATTACGACGATAAACTCGCCATTTATTGTGGAGATCATAGGAAGCACTAGAAGCGGCGATTTCTACGATTAATTCCGGCGCACCTTCGATATAATCATCATCACTAATAGTTGATTGTCCAGCAATTTTAATTCTTAGTAAAGCATCTGGTTGTACTTCATTATCTGCATCCAGACGCACAGTAGTATTATCCGCAGACATCACCCCAATTGTGGCAGCTTTATAGACCCCTAACCAAGTTAAAATATCAGAATGAGGTTCTCCATGACTCCGCACTCGCACAGGAGAAGACATATAAACTATTCCTTCAATTAATTCGGCTTTTTTTATTTCAGAAAGGTTCTGATAACGGCACTCAAATTCCTGGCGACTTAGTTGATCCCCATTTTCTAAAGGAGGGGTTTTAGGGAGAGAATAAATAGGTTCAGAAGTGATCATTTTATTTGCCCCGAACAAGAGTAAATTCATCCTCCCCTAGTCCAGTGAAAAAGTGACAGTTAGGGGGATAAAGCTCAAAAATAATTGACTCATAAGTAGGTAGGCACAATTATTTGTAGGATGGGTTAGCGGTAGCGTAACATGAGCGGGCTTTGGGTTTCATGCTTCAACCCAACCTACGTTCTGGAAACTGTCAACTTAAAACTTACATCTGATAACTGATAACTGATAACTGATAACTGAAATTAAACCACTTTAGCGATAGCAACTTCTAGCTTATCCATAGCCTCATCTACTTCTGCTTCCGAGACAATTAAAGGAGGTACAAAACGGAGGACTTTCGGACCTGCGGGGGCAATTAATAAACCCTCGGCCAAGGCTGCATTAACAATAGTAGATGAAACCAACTCACTTTCTGAATTAATTTCCAGACCATTAATTAAACCCCAACCGCGCACATCGACAAATAGATGGGGATATTGAGAAGCAATCACGCGTAAACGGCTGCGTAACTGTTCCCCTCGCTGCTGGACATTTTCGAGAAGATGATCCCGTTCAATGGTTTGTAATACTGTTAAAGCTGAGGCACAAGCGAAAGGATTACCTCCAAAGGTACTCGCATGACTACCCGGTTCAAACACATCACAGAATTTTCTGCACATCATCGCACCGATGGGAATACCACCCGCTAAACCCTTAGCAGAAGTGAAAATATCCGGTTCCACTCCTAAATTCTCATAACCCCAGAGTTTACCAGTTCTTCCGACTCCCACCTGTACTTCATCAAAGACAAGCAAAATGTTATTTTCGTCGCAAATTTGCCGTAAACGTTGGAAATATTCGATATCCCCTGGACGAACTCCCCCTTCACCCTGCAAGGGTTCCAACATAATCGCAGCCACACGACGATTACCCTCATCGAGATCAGCGATCGCATTTTCCACCGCTTCGATATCATTATAGGGAATATAGGCAAACCCCGGCATCAGGGGTTCAAAGTCTTTTTGATACTTCGGTTGACCGGTTGCGGTGATGGTAGCTAAAGTCCGACCGTGAAAACTAGCGTGAGCGGTTAAAATAACCGGCTGTTCGAGGAAATCTAGCACCGTATGGGCATATTTTCGTACTAATTTAATCGCCGCTTCGTTCGCTTCCGCACCAGAATTACAGAAAAAGACTTTATCAGCGCAGGAATGATCGACAATCCATTTAGCTAGTTCCCCTTGTTCGGGAATATAGTATAAATTCGAGACATGATGGAGTTTTTGGATTTGCTGGCTAACCACTTCAATTAAAGCGGGGTGTGCGTGACCGAGGGTACAGGTGGCAATTCCCGCAACAAAATCAAGGTATTGTTTACCGGAAGTATCCCAGAGAAGACAGCCTAACCCTTTGGCGATCGCAATGGGAAAGCGACCATAAGTATTCATCACATAGCTGTTAAAACTATCTCGATCGAAGGGTTGATTCGGGTTTAAATTGGGAGTGGGATCAACTAGGGTTGGTTCTAAAAGGGTTTCTGGACTCACTGGGGAACTCCTGCGCGATTAGACTTGACACTCTCGCCGTCAAGCTAGGCTGTGACGGGAGATTCTTGCTTCTACTCCTCTTAACTAGACACAATCCGAAGACTATGCCCCCGTCAGACCGAATCCACAAGCGTTTTAGTTTAACGTCTACCGACTGCCCGGCGGCGGACGGCTCTGAATTTTATTTGTGGGCAGAATTGACCTTAGCCGTTAAGCTTCTATGCTGCTTGACCCGTCACCATTACATTTTCAAGGGCGATATTTGTTCCGAGGTACAAAGGAGCGGGAGGTTTCCGTGATCCCTTACGCGCTTTACCGCTTTCTGTATTCTAGCGAAATTCCTCGAAAGTGGAAACGCTACCGCGTTAGTTTCACTTTGGTCGCGAGAGGACTCCCGTTAAGCAAGGGCGGCTCTAACGGGAGATGAATCGCGACCTTGAGATAGGGGAAATTATAATCAAATCCGTCTGAGAAGGACGGGTTATTTAGATTAAAAACTGATTTTATTGTAATTTACTAGACAGTCTTAGGGGTGAATTTTGCTTGTCTATCAGTGAAGATAAATATCGTCGGCTGCGTCAGGAATTAATCGGGGGAATTTTTGCCCTGATTGTGGTATTTTTGCTGGGTACGCTTTGGTATCATCTGATCGAGGGTTGGAGTTGGCTAGATTCGGCCTATATGACGATTAGTACCCTCGCTACCGTCGGTTTTGGCGAAATTAATCCCCTAGGTGAACGGGGACGACTGTTTACAATGGTTTTGATCGTGATGGGAGTAATCACGATCGGTTATATTGTTAATCGCTTGACCGAAGCTTTAATTCAAGGCTATTTTCAAGAGGGACTCAAACAGAGACAGGAGAAACGCGTGATCGATCGACTATCAGAACACTATATCATCTGTGGTTTGGGTCGCACAGGTAGACAGGTGGCGATCGAATTTCACGCCGAAAATATTCCTTTTGTAGTTATTGATACAGACCCCCTACAGGTAAATCGGGCCAAAGAATTAAATTATATTGTTGTTCAAGGAGATGCCACCTTAGATAAATCTTTACAAATGGCAGGAATTGAACGCGCTATTTGTATTGTGGCCGCTTTAACTTCCGATGCGGAGAATTTATATACAGTTTTGTCTGCTAAAACTCTTAATCCGAAAATCCGCGCCATTGCTAGGGCCAGTACCGAGGAAGCAGTACAAAAATTACAACGGGCCGGGGCCGATGCGGTGGTATCTCCCTATATTACCGGTGGTAGAAGATTAGCGGCTGCAGCCCTACGACCCCAGGTGATGGATTTTGTTGATGGGATTTTAACTGGAACCGATCGATCGTTTTATATGGAAGAATTTTTAATCGATCCCAGGACTTGTCCCTGTGTGGGTTTAAGTCTTAGTCAAGCACATTTAAGATCTCGATCGGGGGCGTTAGTTTTGGCTATACGTCGCGCTGATGGTACGCTAATTGGGGGACCCACTGGCGATACGGAATTAATGGCCGGGGATCTGTTAATTTGTATGGGAACGGCCGAACAATTACGCAGTTTAACTCAGATTTTAATCCCCATGCGATCGGATGGTTTACGTTTACCGAAGCATTAGTTAGGGTTTGCGCCAAAAAGTTTGTAGGATGGGTTAGTGGTAGGGTAACATGAGCGGGTGTTGGGTTTCATGCTTCAACCCAACCTACGTTCTCTAGAAGACTTATCACCAATTTTCTTGAGCTTTCCCTTCCGTTTTGTTTAGACAAAATATAATAAATATTAGTGACAGCATGACCAGAAATATATCCTTGAGTTTTACCTGTCTTAACTGTATTTAATGCTTGTACAGATGCTGGAAAATGTGGTTCACGCTTACCCAAAACATCTAGCAATACATCACTGTCGAATAAGACTCGTTTCACCGATACTTCTCCACTAAATAATCAATATACGATTCTTTTGGGTCTTCTGGTCTTAAATCGACAACCCCCACTAAGTCTCTTGTCCAAGGATCAAGATCGCTTAAATCATCTGTTAGGGAATGAGAAGTAGTTTCTGAGGATACATTCTGACGAAAAACACGCCCATATTCTAATGCTTTCTCAAAATCCTCCTGATCAGAAATTGATCCAGAAAGATTATCTAACCAGTTTTCAGACGAAGATTTTTCAGTTTCCAAATCGACCAAACCTGTTAAATTTTGTGTAGAGGCATCAATATCATTGAAATTATCTGCTAGGGAATGAGAAGTAGTTTCTGAGGATACATTCTTAGGATTAAATCGCTCTTGAATTCTGAAAATTATTAAACTACTATAAGCTCTCAATTGGGTGACTAAAGATTTGTCAGTATCTTGGAAATATTCGGTTATAGTACGATTAGAAATTGAGAGAGTATTTTTAGCTCCCTGGTAAATTTGCTCTAGTTCTGAATCGGCAAACATATCAATAAACACATCTATCGTTTCCGAGAGAAGGTGTAAACCTTCCACCACTCTGATTAAATCGGCTTTTTCCTCACCAGTCTTTCCCTCATTGATCTGAGCAAGGCCGATAAATAATTGATTATAGGCAGTAATTTGATTAGTAAATTGGTCTATATATTGGATTAATTCCAGTGCCGAAACCTCATTCTTATACTGTTTCCATACCTGAAACCATAGTTGATTAATTTGACAAAATATATCGGCTCTTGCTTGATAAGTTTTAGAGTTATCCTTAACTTGCTCAAGTAAAATCTGAGTTTCTTGTAGTAAATTATCCAGTATTATCCGATCAGAATCCGTGACAATTTGATCGAGTTTATCTGTAATATCTTGCAGATTTTCTAACAAAAATTGTCCTAAATTTTCCCGTTCGAATGAACTTGGCAGACTATTCATCGTATTTACCTCCCCTAAGACTAACAATCAAACAGAAATGAGTAGTCAAAATAATCAGCCCTAAACCTCCATTATAACGATTTTGGGGTCTAAAGGGGTGATTACAGTTACTATAGCCTCTGAGGGAGATAGGGAGAGATCAGGCAGTAGCATTAATTTTTGTCAGCCTTTGATCCTACTTAGATAATTTGTACTATAATACTTTGTTAAAAGTTGAACCTCATATTGAAGTATCTGGTAAAAAAATGTCAAGTAGTAAAACTGGTATTGAATGGACGGACAAAACTTGGAATCCCACCACTGGTTGTACAAAGGTGAGTCCGGGGTGTCGTCATTGCTATGCAGAAGCAATAACAATGCGTTTTCCAGGAAGTTTTCCCACAGGTTTTAATTTTACTATTCATCCAGAAAGACTAGAACAGCCGAAAAAATGGCGCACACCGAGTCGAATTTTCGTCAATTCGATGAGTGATCTTTTTCATGAAGATTTAGACTTTGGCTATTTACAGGAAATCTTTGCGGTGATGCGAGACACTCCTTGGCATATTTATCAAATTTTGACTAAGCGCCCTCAAAAACTAGCAACTTTAGCAGATAAACTGGAATGGTCGGAAAATATCTGGATGGGTGTCTCTGTAGAAAGTCAGCAATATACCCATAGAATTGAGGCTTTAAAAACAGTACCAGCCAAAGTACGTTTTCTTTCCTGTGAACCTCTTTTAGGACCACTAAATCTGGATTTATCGCTGATTGATTGGGTTATTGTTGGCGGTGAATCAGGCTATCAACATCGTCCCATAGAGCCAGATTGGGTTAGGGAAATTTTGGCTCAAACCAGAGAATCTAAAGTCGCTTTTTTCTTTAAGCAATGGGGTGGTAACTATTCCAAAGCTGGTGGTAGAATGCTTGATGAGCGTATTTGGGATGAAATGCCTGCTGCTTGGAACGAACACAATGCTAAATGGACAATCAGAGCAGGTTCCTCCCTAAAAAAACTCTCAAAAAGTAAAGAACAAAATAATTTATTAACATTGACCTAAACAAAGTTATCGATATGAGTCAACGAGGGCAAGAAGGCGAAGATATTATTGGTAAATGGTCTGAGGATAAGTTAGATTTACTCGCTCAGTATCTCAACGCTTATTCTGTGATCATGAATAATCAAAAAACTCCCAAGAATCCCAGAAAAAAACCTTGGCTTAAAGCTTATTACTATATAGACGCTTTTGCTGGTTCCGTGAGACCAACAGCGAAGGAAGATGAACAACGATATATTGACGGTTCTCCCCTGCGTGCTTTGCGAACAGAACCACCATTTGATGGTTACTGGTTTATTGATGCTTCCCCTCAACGCACCGAACGTTTAGAACGTTTATGTGAGGAGTTTCCTGACCGTGAAATTCATGTCCGTCGGGGCGACTGTAACGATATTTTATGTAACGATATCATACCCAATTTATTGCTCAAGAAAAAATTTACTCAACGAGCATTTGTTTTTTTAGACCCCTATGGATTACAAGTAGATTGGCAAACTATCACTCAACTAGCAGAAACTAAAGCTTGCGATATTTTTATTAACTTTTCGTTGATGGGAGTTACTCGGCATTTGCCAAAGGATAAAGAACCAGAAACAGAGGCATTAGAACGGTTGAATAAAGTAATGGGTAACGTAGATTGGCTAGAGCAAATTTACCAACCACCACAAAATATTCAATTAAATTTGTTTGATAATCAAGAACCTAATGCCAGTCGTAACAAAATCTCTGCCGATAGATTAGCAGATTTATATACAGAAAGATTAAAAACACTTTTTCCCTGCGTTAGCAACCCAGTTATCATGAAAAATTCTAAGAAGGCCGCTTTATATGCTTTGTGCTTGGCCAGTCACAATGAAAAAGCCATTAAAATTACTAACGATCTTTTTAAACGTTACGAAAAAATGGCTCTTCGTTACCCTTTATGCTAAATCAACATACAAGATGCCAAGATAACATACTTCTAACCCAAAAATTCCGAAAGTTTCTAAAGCCATAGCCTCTCCGTTTTATTAGTTTAAGTTTATTGTTGATTCCCTCGACCACC
>NZ_JADBUE010000189.1:0-9436 GCF_020245805.1 Microcystis sp. M179S2
TCCCCGCTTGGGATTTACTTCGAGAAGCCCAAAATCGCTGAAACCCAGATAGATCAAGGAAAATCATAAATCGAGGTTAACCCTTTGTACCATAATGGTTTGAGCCTTTTTTGCTGACCGAAAACGCCTAAGTCCCAATAGACGAAGTTAACCGGTTAGGCGGAGTTGGAGTGATCGCCGAATGTGGAAGAACGGGCGCTCGTGAGACGGATAAGATCGCTTATAGCACTGCTATTCACCTCCTTCAAGAACTAAAAATGCTTGCGCCTGTTAAGTTACAGCCTACGGCAAGCCATACAATTGTTAGGATTGAACAGATCATAAGAGCTAATAGTGACAGGGTTTCCTTCACACGCCATTTTGAAAACTTCGATCCAGTCAAGGCGTTTGAGGTAGTGGCTTATGACGATGGAGAACCAGTTACATATCATCTTCCGTTTGCCATTGCTATGCCCACACAAGGTAAACTACAAGTGGGGGATGAGGCTTTTGGAGTAGGCATAATCGAGTAATCTTTCTTTACTTCACTCATCTCTTCAAATTCAAGAATTATTACCTCTACAATGGAGTTTTTTATGGAGATACTAGTCTTTATCTCTTGGTCAGGCGAGTGGGGGAAGCCACTAGCTGAACATCTCGCCGACACAATATTTAAATATTCTCCTCTAAAAAGTTGGATATCATCTCGTGATATACCTCCAGGAGAAAACTGGTATGACGCAACTATGAAAGCTTCGCAGCAAGCCAAAATTGGCGTTGTCTGCTTAACTCCTGGTGCTTCTAAAAGCTCTTGGCTAAACTTTGAGACTGGTTTGCTAGTCGCACGGCTAGAAAAAATTAAGATTATCAATTTTGGTGAAAGATTAATTGAGCCGTTAAAACGCTATCAAGCAATTGAAGCTGCTAACCGTGACGATTGGGTAAAATTGCTACAAGATATGAATTCTGAATGGAACAACAAGATGTGTCAAGCATTGGTAAACGGCTGGTTTCCTGACTGGCAAAAGTTTTTGGCAGAGCGAACACGATCTCCTCATGTTTATTTCCGTGACATAGGTAATATCCTCGGCAGGGTTCATGATGAAGTAGAAACACTAAATTCTCAAAATGCTTATGTCAAGAAAAACCTTTGCTTTCAAAGAGTTATTTATGACTCTTATTCTCAACTTTATGAGCGTTCTAGAAATATAGAATCGACCTTTTCACTTCCAGCATCTCAGTATCCATTATATCTTATTTCTTTACAAAAAAATCTAGAAAATTGTTATGTCAAGGCAATCGCTCTCGTCAACGTCGAAGAACTGTTTTGGTCACAGCCGATGGGACGGGAAATTTTAACAACTTCGTGTTCAGAAAACATTAGAGTGTTTGCATTTTTCTCTGAAAAGGAGTTTGATTACCATCTAGCAACTCTCCGAGAACATTCTAAGAAATACAATGTTTATGCAATAAGTTTGACCAAGCTATCAGATGTCTTGGGAGCTAACAATACTAAAGACTTTTCTATTATTGAGGTATCAGGAAGCAAGCTGCTTGCAGTATATGATGATGACAACACGGAAGAAAAGAATATCTCTTTTATTGCTGATCCAAACATGATTGCCCAGCACGAAGAATTATTTGAGAAATTATTATCCTCAAAAATACCTGTTTTTATACCTCCCCATACTATCCAAGAGAAAGCAGAGACTGATTCCCTAAGAGCGAGGATTTTTAAAGACCTAGTTCCCTATGAAAGAAAACTTATAGAAATGTCTGAATATATTGATGTAATACCCTATGATGAACATGAAGAAAAGCACGCTTATTATCAAGATATGATGTCAAAAATGATCGAAATTTTTTTAGAGCATAGTAGCAACAATTCTTCCCCAATCAGAATATTAGAATTAGGTGCAGGTACAGGCATTTTTACTGTCCGCTTAAATAAAATTACCAATGTAACTGAGATAGTGGCCGTAGAAATTGACTGGCATTGCTATCAAATTCTTAAGGGTAAATTCAGAGAGCAATATAAAAAAGTCAAGACTCTTAATAAAGACAGCCGTACTTACAATCCAGAGGGAGAATTTGATTATATATTTTCCTCGTTTGCAGACCATCATATTAAGACGGCTGACAAAGCAAAATACTTTGATAATATCAAGCAGAATTTGAAGCCTAATGGTCTAATGATTGTAGGAGATGAATTTCTTCGTAAACATGATCCGAATGATAGGGATGATCGAGACTCTGCTTTGAAAGATTACCACAGTCATATTATTGACATTGCTAAAGGACAGGGGGAAATGATTTTGGCAGAACTTGAGAGACAAGCCTTACAATCTGGTCTGGAGGAAAAGGGAGATTTTAAAGTCTCTTGTGAGCAGTATGAAGAATTGCTGAAACAAGCAAAATTTAAATTTAAAAAAGAGAAAATTGGACCTGAAAATATAGATAATATTGGTGGTGTATATGTTTACACTGCATGGCTACCTACTTAGGTTTAATTCATCACCTATCAACCGCCCCAATTCTCTCACCTTTTCTCCCAGCAAATTCTCTAACTCCACCAACTGCCCTCTCAACCCTTCCCCCCTAACCTGAGACTCCAGAAACTCCGCCGTCTCCCCCTGTCCCAAGCGATACCTAATCCTCATTATTTCCTGTTGCTGATTGTAGGTTTTGTAAGGATTCAGGTCATACAAAAAGCAGTCAAACCCATGCTGTGTAAGCATTTAGGCGAATTATGGCCAAATCCTCATTCTCATTAAGAAACGCTGAAAGCCTTAATTTTCGTGCTTATTGAGAATGAAACTGTTAGTTTAGCGAGTTCTGAGATTTTAGAAGCCGCTCTGTGACTCCATTTGAGGCACCTGAATCCTTACATTTCTCTCTATCAACCTACCCTAAAATTTGGCATTTCTAGCTCAATAGAACAACCCGATTGGGAGGAGATTTGGACTATCTGGGAAAGAGCTTTAGAATCTGGTCTAGGATGCCGTGTTAGTAGCGGTTACGGCTTGCCAAAAGACATTAAACCTTCAAAAGAACCTTTATATAAATGTTTTCTGAAAGGGCAAGGAATGGCTCCTAAAAGCCTCGATGGTAAAAGGGAATTTCGACCCAATATTTTTCGAGGAGCAATTTGCGGTCATGCTTTGCGTATTTTTGGCGGTTTAACTGATGCTAAAAATGCCGAAAAATTAGTTAATCAGCTATTTGGAGGAATTGACGGAGAAGCAACCGAAGGTTTACTAGCGGTCGATTTTTGTGTCAACTCTCTACAGTTAGGAACCTTTGCCAAGGGTTACAAGGAACCCACCTACACAGTAACAGGAGAATTGCGCTGGATTCTCACCCAATCTCTCCTCGAAAACCAGCAAGAATACTTAAAAAAATTAATTTGTCTTCTCACTCGTTTTGCCATGTTATTAGGAGGATTTGGTAAATCATGGCGACGAGCAGATCATAGTATTTTCTATGAGGATTATTATTCCAATAAACCCTTAATTGGCTGTCATTGGCAATGGTGGGATAAAAGTTCTTTAATCAACGATAATAAAGTCAGAGATTTAACTCATGTTCATCCCTTTATCAAAGATGTTCGCACTATTGCTAAAGAATGGATGACCTGACAAAATATCCCCATAACTCCCGATAATAGTGCTAAGTGGCGAGAAAGTTGGCATCACAGAAATGTCGAGGTTTGGGGAAGAATTGCCGAAGATAAAGATGATTCCCTAGCCATAACATGGCTTCACAAAGCCTATCAAAAATTGGATATTTTAAGTATCTATAAAACCTCGGTGACAGGAATAGTAACAAAAAATATCAATCAAATTGGTCGTCTTTGGCATCGAATGTATCCCAAAAATAATCATCAATACCTAGAATTTTAACAATTTTTCCTGATGACTCTGATGATTGTGCTTATTTTCTAGGTTTTCTAGACGAGAATAATGGTCAAGAGGGAAAATTTCAAAAACTTTGACCGAAATAATCCCGTTTATAGTTAAGTACCTAAGCAAAATTAATTACACATTAGGATTAGTTGGAAACTAAAAAAGTAAGGCTAATTCATTAATTAGCCTTACTCTTATTCCTTACCTATTAGGTCAAATAGGATTAGTTGGAAACATAAAGTTTTGAGCGGTGCGCTCAGACCAGTCAAATTCCCTTACCTATTAGGTCAAATAGGATTAGTTGGAAACTGAGTTAACTGATACTTCTTAATCGAAGCTTGTCCACCGAGACCTTACCTATTAGGTCAAATAGGATTAGTTGGAAAGCAGAAAAAGGGTTTCTTTTAGAAACCCTTTTTCTAATAAATTGTGTCAAATATATCTTGACAAAAATCGATAAAAATGCTACAACCTAACGGGAATATTCGCTTTAAATTACGAACAGCTTAGTGAAGTAGTAAGTTTTCCTTTGGGGGAGTCAGGAGTTGATCGCCAGTCAAGGAAAAACCCGAAATTCAACCTATTCCCTGGGATCAAAATCCGGCAGCGTCCCCAGCTTGCGAATGGTCACTTTAACATCCATAGATAAATAGTCATCAGCATCACCAAACCAAGAACCAGAAAGAGGTATGATTTGACCGGGATGACGAGCGATCGCCACTCGAATTAAATCAAAGCCGGCGGTAATTTGATTAGTCGGATCATAATTACGCCAACCGGCCCCCGGTAGATAAACCTGTAACCAAGCATGGGTAGCGCCAGAGCCAGTCATCCCCACTTCACCACCGTCGAGGGCAGCATCGTAGAGATAGCCACTGACAAAACGACAGGCTAAACCCAATCTTCGCAAAGCTTCGATCATCAACCAAGCATAATCGCGACAAGTTCCCGACTTTAGCCGCAGGGTTTCTCCGGGGGATTGAGTTCCTTCACTCTCCCGGGCTTGGTAGGTAAAATTATCTTTGATAGCGGCCATCATTCTTTCCATGACATCGAGGGTATCATCTTGGTCCCCCGCTACAAAACTTTTGGCCCAAGCTGCCAGGCTGCCGTCGGCATCCTCGGCGTGGGGACGCATAAACACCACTAAATCTGACCATTCATCGGGGGTGTACTGGATGGGAATTTCGATCGCCCGTTGAGCGAGGGGAAAATCAGCGATCGCTTTTAAGCCAAAATGTTCCGCCCGTAATCGACAGGTAACGATTAATTCTGACGCTGCTTGAGCGAATTCAATCCCTACCACGTTGTTAGATAGAGTATCCATAGTCCAGCGCGTTTTGGCGGCAATATTCGCCTCTACAGAATAACTGATAATTCTTTCACCGTGACCGGTGCTGGGCAAAAAAATCGCCCGATGTTCCCCAAAAGTTACCGGTTTACGATAATGATAGGTGGTGATGTGTTCCAAGTCGTAGATGACACTCATCCTGATTGTCCTTAATAAAGTAGCTGGTTATAATTAAATTGAAGATGGTTCCCCCCTTAATCCCCCCTTGATAAGGGGAGTATCTGACAATTTTTAACACCCACCCACTTAATCACTGATAACTGATAACCGATAACTGATAACTGAAATGACCTCTGACCCGTTCCTCGATCGAGCTTGGAATACCGAAGACCTAGAACAAGCGCTTCGAGGTGTCGGCACTATTCAAGAAGAACTCAACTATAATCAGGCACGCAATTCTCTGGGCAAACTTGTTGAGCGTCTCGATCTTACCTCGATCGAGAAAATTGGTCTAGAAGCGGAGATCGATCGCCTAGTGGCCCTGCTGGAAAAACTCGATCGATCCCTGATTCAAATTGCCGCTTTTGGTCTGGTGGGCCGGGGAAAATCCTCGATTTTAAATGCTCTGGTCGGTCAAGAAATCTTTACAACTGGTCCTCTACACGGAGTTACCCGCACCATTAAAGGGGTAAATTGGCAGTTAAGCAGCGATGATACTTTCCCTCATCTAGCGCGTCTGACCCTGAACGGCCAGGGTAATGCTCAGGTGCAATTGCTTGATACTCCCGGTATTGATGAGGTAGATGGGCAAACGAGGGAAATTCTCGCCTGTCAGGTGGCGCAGCAGGTGGATTTAATCCTTTTTATCATCTCTGGTGATATGACCAAAGTGGAATTTTCCGCCTTGGCCAAGTTGCGGGAAGCGGGAAAACCGATGATTTTGGTCTTTAATAAAATCGATCAGTATCCGGAAGTCGATCGCCTCGCTATCTATGAGAAAATCGCCTCAGAACGGGTGAAAGAATTACTCTCCCCCGATGAGATCGTTATGGTGGCGGCCTCTCCCCTCTTGGCGGAGACGGTTAAAGGGCAGGATGGGCGGCTAAAAACGCAACGATTTCGGGGAAACCCCCAGATAGAAGCCCTGAAACTCAAAATTTTGGAAATTCTAGAGCGAGAGGGTAAATCGCTGGTAGCACTCAATTCTATGCTGTATGCGGACGAGGTAAACGAGCAAATTGTCGCCCGCAAAATGGCTATCCGTGATCGCGGCGCTAATCAATTGATTCAAAAAGCAGTGATGATCAAAGCATCGGCGATCGCTCTCAATCCAGTGACGGTGTTGGATCTGTTGACGGGAGCAGTTATCGATCTAGCCATGATTCTCGCTCTTTCTCGCTTATACGGCATCGATTTAACTCGTCAGGGGGCGATCGCTCTTTTACAAAAAATTGCCCTCAATATGGGGGGTATTAGTGCCAGCGAATTTTTAGCGGTTTTGGGCTTAAGTTCCCTAAAAGGATTACTCGGTCTCTCGATTCCTGCCACTGGCGGCATTTCTCTCTTTCCCTATACTTCGATCGCCCTGACTCAAGCGGGGGTTGCCGGTGTATCCTGTTACACGATCGGCCAAGTGACGAAAACCTATCTCGCTAATGGGGCCACTTGGGGACCCGATGGCCCGAAGGCAGTGGTGGCCAGTATTCTCGATTCCCTCGATGAAACCTCAATTCTCAACCGGATTAAGCGGGAATTAGGCTCAAAATTGGGGGGTGGGGGACTTTTCAGTGATCAGTAAACAGTGAACAGTAAATTGAAAACTCAAATCTGACCACTGATAACTGATCACTGATCACTGACTCGATCAATCCAAGAAATGCTTGCTATGGACGATCGCCGCTATAATAACTACTGACCCTTGAATTTGATAGATCAGACGGTAGGCGTAGGCAGACTTTTCTCGGATGGTTTCATCGCTAAATTCAGCGCATTTTTTCGCTTCTAGGGGACAATTTTCTAAAGAATAGCTTATATCAAGAATTCGGCGCACGACGGCCGCCGCGTAGGACGGGGAATCTCGACTAATATAAGATGCGATCGCATCCACGTCTTCAATTGCTTTGGGCGACCAGACAAGGCGATAATTCACTCGATCAGCCATTTGTTTAAAAGACCCTCAACTTCTTCTTGGGGGATTGTATTCTCCAGAGAGGCAGCGTTCAAACTTTGACGCACCTTCTCCAGAACGTATAAATGATACTGAATATCTTCAATTGAACAATCATCTGGTAATTGATTCAAGAGGGATTCAACTTTTTGTCTAATGCTATTCATACAAGTTTGACCGAAGTTTTTAAGGAAAAGTATAAATTTAAGTTATCTATCAACTATCATCTATCATCGGATAGAAAATTATAGTTACGCATCCTATCCTAAGCCATAGTCCCCAGAAAAGCGAGAAAAAGTTAAAAATAGATCAGGTGATTATCTAGCTTTTGTAACATTGGGGCGGGGATACTGTTAAGAATACTTAATAATTCTCCTATCTGCCCAATCCCCGCAACTTTTAGGGATTATTGACCAATAACCATCTAGCGGCCACAAGACCCCCCCAATCACAGAAATTTTTTGTTACATTAGTTTACAGTTCCCTCAACGCCCCAGTGGGTTATTAATTTTAATGTCTTCTTCGGTTCCTTCGTCGGATTTTATACCCTTAATCGGTCAAGAAACAGAAATCTTTAACTGGGCAAAATCCCATTATCGCAACCATACCTTTGCCAAAGATGAAAGAGTAGCCACGCGCCCCGGGCTATTATACTTTGTGGAATCTGGGGCGATTCGTATTGTTGGTAAGGCACAAGTTAACGTTATTGACCAAAAATCCCCCCGTCAACTACCTATTGCCGATAGTGAGGAAGTATTTCTCGGTTTTGTGGGTGCAGGTCAACCTTTTGAGATTGTTTCTCAATTTACCTTTCAATTACAAGCCCAAGCTCATCTAGACGAGACCGAGTTAGTCTGGTTATACTGGGAAGACCTAGAACAATGGCCGCAATTGCGATCGGCTGTTATGGAAACTTTTCGCCATCAATACCAGCGTAAGTTATTTTGGTTGAGTATTCTCGGTCAAAAACGCTCCCTCGATCGATTAATGGGGTTCTTGGTTCTATTATTGGAAGAATACGGTCAACCCTGTGTAGAAGGCTATTATCTTCCCTATCCCCTAACTCACGCTCAAATTGCCAGCGCCATCGGCACTACCAGAGTCACAGTAACAAGATTAATCGGTAAATTGCGACAACAAAATTCGATCTTTTTTAAGCAGGATAATCTTATCGGATTGCCCAGTTTATTTTTGAGTCAGAATTAATTTTTCTGCTGCTGGTGTTGCTGACTCAAGGTATGAATAAGTAATAGGACGAAATTAACTTCTTGGTTAGGAAAGGCAAAAGGCACTCATGCAAGAGCTAGTTAGATATGTGTAATTAATTGTGTCTAGCTACTTACCAACTGTGCATCCTATCCAAAAGCTAGTTTGGCTCTAGGTTTTAAAAATCCCACACAAGAAGATTCCTATCTCAAATCAGCAACGTCAGAAATCTATTATGACCGCACAAACCCCGCCATCGCTCTCCGTTCTCTATGAGGAAGATTTTGTTCTCTGGACAGAAAAAACCGCCGAACTGTTAAAGCGAAAAGAGTTTGACAGGGTGGACTGGGAAAATCTGATCGAGGAAGTCGAATGGATGGGAAAAAGTGAGCGCCAGGCCGTAGAAAGTTTATTAACTCAACTATTAATCCATCTTCTGAAACTGAGTTATTGGGCAGCGGAAAGAGAACGAAACGCGCGTCATTGGCTAGGAGAGATAGCCACTTTTCGAGTGCAACTGAAAAAAAAGATGAAAACCCCAACTCTGAAAAATCATGCCATCAATTCCTTCGGGGAGGCCTATTCAGACGCAAGACAAACCCTAATTGATGGGAGAATTGTCGATAAAAATACAATTCCCCTAGAGTCTATATTCACTCTCGAACAAGTATTAGACGGGGATTGGTTCCCCATCGATATCGCACCTTTTCTTAGTTAAGACACACATTCCGCACTTCACTAAGTAGCATAGTGGGACTTAAACAAATTTCAAGCCCAAATAAAGCCTAAACTGGCTTTGTAAGCGGCAAACACATCCCGATTCTCGGTCAGCCACTCAAAGAAACGGAAAGACATCGCTGTCCGAAAAGCTTCTAAAGCTTCCACAAA
>NZ_JADBUE010000019.1:0-14647 GCF_020245805.1 Microcystis sp. M179S2
CCACCTTAATTCCTTCTTTCAAAACTATACCTATCAATCGTTTCCCCTTTTTTTTAAGTTTCTTCTCTTTTTGTTCAGAAAGATCTGACTAATGGATAGGGTATAGACGGGGGCTGTTCCAGTATTAAGTGGGTGGGTGGAATTAAATATAAGATGAACGTAGGTTGGGTTGAAGCATGAAACCCAACGCCCGCATGGGTTACGCTACCGCTAACCCATCCTACAAATAATTGTGCCTCCCTACTTAGCAGGATATCAGGTAAGTCGGGATTAGCAATTCTCGCCCCACCAGCGATCGCTGTTGCCAAAGAATAGGGCGTAATTGCCCGAATTTTTAGCCCACAGAGACGAGGTATTTTTTGAGCATTCATGGCGAGATTTGTCAAATTATTTAAGAAATGTGAAGGAGCGCAAAGGAAAATTAAAAGAAGGGAAGATATAGATGTTGGGGAGAATACTAAGTGCTAATCTAAGGTTATCCCATCTATTCCGAGGTTAACCGTCGAACAGGAGAAACAATCACCGGATTCCCTTGCTGGCGGCAAAAATCAGTTTCTTTAAATGAAAGTTAACAGAACTTCGCATTTCTGTTAAGAGAAGGTTTAAAGAAACTTGTTAGAATAGAGGTAGATAAATCCAGTTGCAAATAGGCGCTCGACCCGATGAATTTTCCGCGCGATCCGACAAAAAAAAGAGAACGAGAACACCGACAATATCTAGACTGTGACCTCTAATTGACTTTCAATCAACAGCGTGATCGAGCAGTTTTTTTGAGGATTAAATTCCTGGCATCAACATCCCTTAAAAATAGTTGATGTGGGCAGTCCATAGCAAAATTTTTAGATGGAGTAGTGAGTATGAAGCTATTGATTCAGGGCAATAATATCGCTGTCACCGAACCTATTCATGATTATGTGGAACAAAAGCTGGAGAAAGCGGTGAAACATTTTAACGGCATAACCACAAAGGTCGATGTTCACCTCTCCGTGGAAAAGAATGCACGCATTCCCGATCGCCACAAAGCGGAGGTAACGGTTTATGCTAATGGAACAGTGATTCGCGCTCAAGAAGGAAGCGAAAATTTGTACGCGAGTATTGATTTAGTTTCTGATAAAATCGCTCGTCAACTCCGCAAGTATAAAGAAAGATTGGTGGATCATCGCACCAACGCCCCCGTTAAAACTAGCGAGGTGGTGCAAGAGAAACCCTTAGATGATAGCCTAATTGGTGATCGCACTCCCGAATTACCTGCGGAAGTAGTGCGGATGAAATACTTTGCCATGCCACCGATGACTATTGAGGAAGCGCTAACACAATTGCAATTAGTCGATCACGATTTCTATATGTTCTGCAACAAAGACACGAACGAAATCAATGTTATCTATCAACGCAATCACGGCGGTTTTGGTGTTATTCAGCCCCGTCCCGTTAACGTAAATGGCAAAGAATCCAATTAACAGTTAGCGACCACAAATAAAACTAAAGACTGGAGAAATTCTCCAGTCTTTTTCTCATCTAACCAAGATTAACTTTAACCACTTTATTTTTTTCTGCCGCCGCTTTCGGGAGGGTGAGATAAAGAATACCGTCTTGATAGTTAGCGGCAACTTGGCTATTTTGCACCTCTACTGGCAGGGTAATCAAGCGACTAAATTTACCATAATAAAATTCGCTGTTTTCTACCTCGGCAGGGCATTCACGTTGCCCGTTAATAGCCACCATTTGCTTGCTAACCTCCACATCGATATCTTTAATATCCACACCGGGTAATTCGATTTTTAATTCCACGGAATCCTCATTAACAGAGATTTCCACCGGGGGACGAGATACCAAGGAAGTTGTCGGTAATACTTCTTGAAAAAGTTGATCGATTTGACGTTGAACAGAATTAATTTCTAGGAAGGGAGAATAAAGAGTGAAAGCCATAGTAATAATTTCCTTGAGAGGTTTTCTCTGACTGCGATTACCTCTATCTTAAGCAACTAACTTGGCTTACACAAGACGGTTTTCAGGAAATAAAAAGTCGCAATAACCGATACAGTTATCAGTTATCAGTTATCAGTTATCAGTGGCAAGTGGGAAGTTGTGGGGTGTGGGGTGTGGGGTGTGGGGTGTGGGGTGTGGGGTGCAAAAAAACTGACGGCTGACGGCTAAAATAACTGTTATAACCATTGTTGTAATTCCGGCCAACCCAAACCCTGACGCACGATATCCGGTTGATCGCCAGTAAAATCAACAATTGTTGACACTTCCGAACCGGGAGCCGAACCATCTTCGATAATTAAATCAACGATATGATCGAGGGCATCGAATAGCCTAGCGGTTTCTAATCCCTTGGTGGGAAAATCCCCCTCCTGATCGGGAAGATGGGCAGAACTAGAGATAATGGGATTTTCTAGGGTTTCGAGAATAGTGCGACAGATAACGTGATCGGGAACCCGGATACCGGTGGTTTTCCGCTTCGGATTCATCACCACTTTCGGCACTAATTTAGTCGCCGGTAAGAGAAAAGTGTAGGGACCGGGTATGACTCGTCGCATAATTTTATAGGCATAATCGCTGACCACTGCGTACTCGGAAATATTCGACAAAGAAGAACAGAGAAACGTCAAGGGTTTATCATTAGATAGTTGCTTGATTTGGCGAACTCGTTCGACGGCGGATTTCACATTGAGATCGCAACCGATCGCATAGACGGTATCGGTAGGATAAAGCATAATTGCCCCATTTTTCAGGGCATGACAGATTTCTTGGATAGAACGTTGTTGGGGATTTTCCGGATGGAGAGAGTAAATAGTAGCCATGATAGCAAAATCGTCGCCTATTGGGATTGTCCCACGGGAATCGCCGGGGATATGTGTTTAGGGGCATTAGTAGATTTAGGAGTCCCCCTAGAATACCTGATTGCACAACTACAAACTTTAGGAATCGAGGATGAATATCAGTTAAGGGCCGAAAAAGTGCATCGTCGCGGTCAAATTGCCACTAAGGTTCACGTCGATGTCACTGCCGAGAAGTCAGATCATCATCACCACCATCACCATCATACCCCCGCTCGTCATTTACCGGAGATTGAAAATTTAATTAAACAGGCAAATTTACCCCAGAAAGTCCAAGAATGGAGTTTAGCGGTTTTTCAACAACTTGCGATCGCAGAAGGATCAGTTCACGGGATCGCACCGGAAAAGGTGCATTTTCACGAAGTCGGAGCAACCGATGCCATTATCGATATCGTCGGGACTTGTTTGGGTTTGGATTGGCTATCGGTGAGTGAATTATACTGTTCTTCTCTACCCACCGGCGGCGGTACAGTTCAGGCCGCCCATGGTCGTTTACCGGTTCCCGTGCCAGCAGTAGTACAATTGTTTAGTCAGGGACAAGTACCAATTTATAGTAATGGCATCGAAGCGGAGTTAGTAACACCCACGGGGGCAGCTATTGTGACAACTTTAGCTAAAAGTTTCGGTAAACCGCCGAAAATGCAGTTAGAAAAGGTCGGTTTAGGGGCAGGTACAAAAGATTTACCGATTCCCAATCTTGTCCGGCTTTGGTTAGGGAAAAAAACACCAGAAAAGCTAGATGAAAGGGAAACCGTGGCAGTTTTAGAAACTCAAATTGATGACTTAAATCCGCAAGCGATCGCCTACTTAAGCGAGGCTTTATTACAAGCAGGGGCTTTAGATGTATTTAGTCAAGCAATTACTATGAAAAAATCTCGTTTAGGGATACTCTTGACAGTAATTTGTGGCTTGGATAAAATTGCGATTTGTGAAAGTATGATCTTTCAGGAAACCACAACTTTAGGCATTAGAAGGACGATTCAAGAGCGATCGATCTTAAAAAGAGAGATACAATCGATCGATACTGTCTATGGTAAAATTAGGCTAAAAGTTGCCTACAAAGAGTCAATTAATCAACCGATTACCGTACAACCAGAATACGAAGATTGTGCCGCTATTGCCCGTCAGCATCATCTACCTTGGCGATTTGTTCATCAAATGGCCTTAGCTATTTGGCAAGAAAAAAATCAGTCTTAACAGCCGGGCGATTTTCTCCTAAAACTGCTAAGTAATAGGACAAAATTAACTTCTTGGTTAGGATAGGCAAAAGGCAAAAGGTAGTTAGATATGTGTAATTAATTTTGCTTAGGTACTTATATCCATTGTTCAAAAGCTATTTTCAGGAAGATAATCCCAATTTAAAACCTGTTCTTGGCTAAAAGGACAATCAACTGGAAAAGTTTCTTTTGGTAAATTAGTTTCATTTACCGTCCCTCGCACTGCTTTTTGATAACATTCTGCGAAAATATCGGCTAAATAGGGTTTTAAGCTGGGACTATCCCTAAAAATAAGCTCTAATTGTTCTCTTTGCTCATCAATGGTATTTATCCAGCTATTAGTCCGTTTTTCTGGTTGATATTGCCATTTAAGTAAGTGCATCAAGAGAACTTTTAAACGGCCGAATACCTCCCGTCTATTATTACGTCCCATATCGGATATTTCTTCGATTAAGTTATCTAAATCAAGGGCCTGTAAATTGCCCTTTTTTAAGTGATTTACGGTTTGCTCAAGCCACAAATTAAAATCAGTTGCATAAAGCTGAGATAATTGATTTTTCATGTCGATGTGGGATTTTTAAAGGGAAACTCTCCGCCAAAATTGGTCGTTACTTGCGATTTTATCACTCAATCTTGGCTCTTGGGGGGTTTAACCCACCCTCCCCCGCACATTAGCTTTTCGGTGGGACGCTTACACGCGGTTGTCATACATTTATAACAGTTTAAGAGTGACTGATAATTGCTGATTGTCGGTATTTCTGCCAAGGTGAGATGCACCCGAAAAAATAAATCTGATTTGTGAATAAAAACTGAATATTTTAACATTAGAAAACTAAACCTGTTATAATCGGGGCAAAAATAAATGCTTGTAATCCTAATGAGAACATGGTCAATAGTATTTTAATGATTCCTGTTCATTTGGATGCTCTCTATCTGAAAAGAGAGCGCCTAGTTATAGAGGCGATGGCAGATTTGAGCATAATTCCTTATTTTAATCAAAAAAGAGACGTAAATCCGAATATTGCTCATATCAGCGAGGAGATTGTTTCCCAACCCTTTCAAAATCAAAATCTTTACCTGAAAGCAGGAATCCATTTACATTGGGCGTTACCCGATGCTTTAACAAAAGGGATTCAAGATAGCGATAAAAAGACAGTTTTCCCATCAGTTCCTAATCGCTGGTTAGTAACACGCACTCTTAACGGCAAAAAACGTCAATGGGTAGTGGAGAGTGATTATCTTTATCGGGAAGGAGAAGGGGAGCAGTTAGGTAGTATTGCTTATCCCATTGAGATAAAGAATGGTAATCATCAACCATTTCGCTATTTAGGTCGCAAACTGCCTATAGAAGCTTGGTTAGAAAATGATCCCAAGGCTGAATACTTAGCCTTATTAACGGCCGTAGGTTATGGTGAACCGACTTTTGCGGCTTTTTATCCCAATTGTCACAGCGTTTTTGGATTTTATGATGATTATTCTCCTCAACCTACTGATAGTTTACAGTATGATGTGATTGGGTGGTATAGTGACTTAGAAAAGGATTATTTCAATCAGTTTATTCAGTTAAAATTAAAAGATAAATTGAGTACACAGGAATTAATCAAAGCGATACAAGAGAAATTCAAGTGGGACATTCCCGTTAAAAGCAATGAACAAATACCTCAAAGAATGCTCTGCTATGCCCGCTTAAAGTTTGCTTCTTCAACCAATACAGAGAGAGAAATTTCGGTAGAAGTGGCTGTAGGAAATACGGGAACGGAGGCATTATCTGCTTATTTAGGTCAAAAAATTGACAACAATTCTCAATCTATTATTGAAGATCAATTAGAAGCTTTAACCCTATCTTCTAGTCTAGAACATCGGCAGTTGGATCTAACAGCTAAGTTTGAGGAAGCACGCCATGAAAAAGGGTTTAATGCGGTCTCATCTGGCACAATATGGACAATTACTTTAGGAAGCACAAACGCTACAACAGCAAATGCTGAAGATGCTCAAGCTCAGAGCGAAGTTACTTTACCCGATAATATAGCTCCTAAACTGAATCAGCTTAATCTCTCTCAACAGAAATATGACTGCACTTTCGATGAAATTGAGTCAATGCGTCGGCAACTCTTTTCTGATTGGTATAAGTATATGTTAAGTGCTTATCCCCCCCAAGGTAGCACCGCTCAGTATCCTGATATTGATGAAGTTAAATATTATATTCAGGAGAAGGGAATTAAACCTTTAAAGGCAAAACTGAATGATCTAGAGAATTATAAAAAGTTATTGAATGAATCTTTAACTCAATTACAACAGGCGATCACTCAAGCAAATATTACCCAGTGTAACTTAAAAGTTAGTGATATTTTAGATTGGGAAAAATTGATTAATCAGTTAGAACAGGGAACAACAGAGCCAATTAAAAGAATTAAGCAGTTAATCCCCGATTTGTCCAGTAAAATTGCAGGGAAAAACCAAGGAGAAATTATAGCTGCCTTAAATTTAATTTTGACTAGAAGAGATTTTTACCAAGAAAATGTATTCAAGACGATTCCTCAAGGATTATTACCGAACAAACCCGATTTAATTAATTGTACTGAAGAAGAATTAGTCAGTTTTAATCGTCAGCTTTTGGAAGTTTCTTTCCCTCAACTAATTTTAAAAGCTCCACCACCTTACACCCTGAAACCTATTGCCAGTTCCCGTTATTGGCAACCAACAGAACCGGTTATCTTGATGGCGGGGGAAGGGGTAAAACCCACCATTCGCCATGGACAAGATGGAAGATTGAGGGATGATGGACTGTTAGAATGTGAGATTTTACAACAGGAAGAGGACATTTTTCTCAATGGATTTTCGTCTATTCTCGTTAAAATTGATAAGATAGAAAACAATAAAAAAGGGGAACATATTGGCTTTAACACTTGGGAAGAACAACCTTGGCATCCGTTTTTACTAGAGTGGGAGGTACAAGTTTTTCCCCTCCAAAATGGCTGTAATCATGGCATCTATAATCATCAATATGATGCTGAGTTTATTACGGGTAATTATACCTTGAAAGAAAACGAGCCAGAGCTTTCTTTACAGTACGGAAAGGGGGCTGTTCTTAAAGCTGCTAATGTTTATAGTGGTCGGAGTATTTTAACACCCCATGCCGGAATTAAGCTTAAGGAAAAAATAGAAGTTTATTTAAAGAAACAGTTACCTGATGAGGCTAAAGAATATTACGAACCAAAACTGTCTGAACAAGAAGAAGCTTACCAAAAAAGAATCCAAGATTGGTATAAGGACAAACCAAATTCTTTGACCAACTTAGACCAACAAGAAAAGATTCAAGCCATTCAAGCTTGGTATGAGCAAAAACCCTGTTATGATCCTAGTAATCCTAATTTAATTTTCACTAATCTACTCTCGGATCAAAAAGCTAAAGACCCCATTTATACTGCCATTAGAGCTTATCAAAATCTTTTAAGCCTAAATTGTCTATCTCAAGCTTTAGGAGGGTTTAACGAGGCTTTATTGATGCACAAACAGACCTTACAGTTACCTATTGCTGATCCTTTAGGATTTAATGATTATCAGGCTTTTACAGATGAAATAAAAGAAATGGTACAACAAAGTATCCGTAGTGCGCCAGAACCTTTAAATGATTTTAACCCAATTCGCTCAGGGGTAATGAAGATTTTGCGGTTACGGTTGGTGGATACTTTTGGACAGGTGAAGGATTTAGATATTAGAAATATTATCACTCCTGAACAGATGACGACTCCAGGCAGTCCCTATCTGATATCTTTACCCCCTCGTTTGGTACAACCGGCGCGCATTAATTTCCGTTGGTTATCTGCAATTGAAGGGGAACAGGAAATGAATAGTCATCCAGCTACTACTCCTATTTGTGGCTGGATATTGCCTAATAATTTAGATAATAGTCTCGCTATCTATGATAATCAGGGTAAGGCTTTGGGTTCGATTAATCAATTAGCAAAATGGGAAGCTGCGCCGGGGGAAAATACGGTTATCCCCTTTGATAAAATTGATGATCATTTACAAAAAGTGATTAACTATATTATTAAGCAGGGGGCAGAATTTTTGTCTAATTTTATTTCGGCTTTAGATAGTGGTTTAGAAAACATTGATCCCGAAAATTCAGCGCAAAATCAAGGTTTAGTACTGTTAATGGGACGACCTATTGCCCTAGTCAGAGCTTCTTTAAACTTGGAATTAGAGGGACTTCCTGCCATTAACCAAGATTGGGGGGTATTTTGGCAAGATTTAAGACGCAATTTCCGAGAAACGGATGGCTTTGAAAAGGTCAAGTTTCCAATTCGTTTAGGGGAATATCAACAGTTAAATGATGGTTTATTAGGTTATTGGTTGGAAGGGGATGATGGAAGTCTCAAGGATATATTTTATGCCCCTCAAAGTGATTTAGAGGGAATTAATCATCCTGCTATTAAATTTCATAATGCTAATAATCCTTGGCACATTGATCTTAATGTAAAAGATCCTCCTACCCTGTTAACCATGCTTATAGATCCCAGAGGAAAAGTTCATGCAACTACAGGAATTTTACCGACGAAATCGATTGATATTCCCCCGGATCAATATCAACAAGCGTTAGAGAAAATAGAAATTACTTTCTTATCTGCTCCTATCTTGACAGATTATGGTAAGATTAATTTAGCTTTACCTGATGAAGTCGGTTATCAGTGGTCATGGTTAGAGAAAGAAAAGGAGCAATGGTCAACTGCTGACAAAATAGGTCAAACTAATGTTAATGCTATCTTCTCTGGCAAGCAAGAAATTCGAGAGGGATGGTTAAAATTAAGCACCAAAAAAGAGCCACCCAACCCTAATAGTCCTAATCCCTAAGTTTATTCAAAATTCACCCGTTAATTTTTTAAATCAAGGAGTATCAATTATGAGTAACACTAATGACTTAGTTCTACATCTAAAACTAGATACCATTATCCCCGATGCAGACAATCAAAGAGTTCGTAGTGCTTTTTTAAGCGAGAATGTTTCAGCTTTAAGTGAGAATATTTCGGCTTCTACTGAGAACCAATATAGTGTTCATGGTAGTCCCCAAGTTGTGAGTGATGAACATTTTGGCAGTTGTTTCATTTTTGATGGAAGACAAGACTATATAGAAATTCCTAATTCAGAGGACATTAACTTTGCAACTAATCAAGATTTTACCGTTGCCAGTTGGATAAAAATAGCCAAAGAACAACCATTTAAAACCAATGGTGACAACGATATTATTGAAAAATGGAATGGTAGTGGAGGTTATCCCTATGTCATCAGATATATTCCTGATAACCAAACAATCTGTGCGGCAAGATATGATGGTTCTAATAGTCCCTATGTCACCACCACAACTAAACTTAATAGTGAGCAATTTTATCACATTGCTTTTGTGAAAGAAGGTAGCAAGTTACGGCTTTATTTAGATGGACGTGAAGAAAATAGTACGGATGATACAACCCAATCTCAAACACAAAATGATTCACCTCTTTATCTAGCACGTAGAGGAGGAAGCAATGAAGCTTATGCTAACTATTTTGCGGGAACAATTGCTCATCTCCGCATCTATAAAAAGGCATTATCTCCAGAAGAAATTAAACAGGATATAAATGATAATTTAACGGCGATCACCGCTTTTAATCTTGCCTATCCTCTTGATTTTGACTTATATGAAGGGGACAATAAAGAGTCCATTATCTTTATTGAAAATGATACTAAGGGAGAAGAACTGGTTTTTGAAATTCAAAATGATACAGAACAAGAGATTACTTTACCAGCAAAAAGTGGAGCAGTTACTCAAAATAATTATCATTTTGAATTAAGATTTAGACCTGATACTCTATCGCCTAAATCTTTACAGCAATTGGCTTTAAAAACCCAAAGTAATTGGAGTATGAGTTCTCCTGTTACTCAAGCAGATGGGATAGTTTCTCTCTATTTCTTAACAACTAATACTACTTTATCAGCTAATGAGGTCGTTACTTTAACCCTGCCAAACGTCAGTGCTTCAGCAGCGGGAGGGGCGAGAACAACCAGAGTTGAGTTTTTATGTCCAGAGTTTACTTATCAAGGAGAGACTTTAACTCATTATTATCGAGAAAAAAAACTCAGCGTTATCGATCATCGAGGGAAGAAAAATATTCCGCTTCATGTCAGTTTTGTAGGCTCTAATCGGATTTTGAATGATGGCACAACGACAAATAAGTTAACTTTGCGAATTGTTAATGTATTAAAAGATAAATCTATTCCTTTGATTCCAGATAGTAAGGGGGATCAAGCTTCTAAGTTTATTATCTCTTTTGATGTTCAAGAAGCAAATCAAAATAAGGATTGGGCTTTGGGAACCACAAGTCAGATACAAGGAATAGGGATTCAAGGAAAAGATTTTCGACTGAGGGCAAGACATATAGAGGAGTGGAAAATTGTTAAAGAGACTCAAGGAGAATCGCCAACTTGGACAATAACTAATCAAAATGAAGAAAACGTTGAGTTACGACAGGAACAGGGTATTGAATTAACAATTAACAATATCATTTCTTCTCTTCCTTCCGGTCAGACCAATCTTTATATACGCTATGAAAATATTCCGGGTTATTGGGATGGAACTTTTATTTGCACCATAGAGAAAATGCCCATTTTATATAAGGAAGGTAATGTAGGGATTGGTATCAGCGACCCAGGGAAATTCAAATTAAACGTACAGGGAGGCGATCTCAATGTTAGCGGCACAATTTACCGAGGTGGAAATCCTCTGATTTATGAAAATTATGAGATTTATTTAAGAGGTTCTGCTTTTGACTCTCCCGAAGGAAATAATACGTTTTTAAAAATTGCTAATGTTGCAATTACTATGACTAATAACAGGGGATTAAATACAGTTATTCTTCGTCCTGATGGTAGTTATAAAAAAGGCACTTCTCATGATATTTTTGCCGATAAAAGTTATTGGAATGATTGGGCAAATTGGATTAATGATCAAAACAATGTTGCTAATGGTGATGTTGTTGCAGTAGCTAGTTGGGATGCTATAAGGAATGCTCCTAGAGGTGGAGCTGCAGAAACTTTATTGACCTCCATTAAGGCTTTCAGGGCTTTTGAGGCAGAAAAAGGTGAATTTCCTGAGCGTTCTCCCTATGTTCTCTTATTTGTCAAAGGACGAGCGGGAGCAATGGAAGTCTGTCAACCCCATAAAGGACTTAATGCTCATCTGAAAACAACTTACTATGAACTGTTGAATTATGGTAATACTTCAGTCGTTTTAAGGGGAATGATTATAATGTGGGCTGGGGATGTCAATCAAATTCCTGTTGGTTGGGCTTTATGTGATGGCCAGAATGGTACACCCGATTTGCGAGATCGGTTTATAGTAGGTGCAGGATCTAACTATGGAGTTAAGACTACTGGGGGTCAGGCTACTGTAACCCTAACCGAAGCACAAATGCCTCCTCACAGACATACTGGAACAGCAGAAAGTAGTCAGCACCGGCATATCATCCCAACGGATAGTGGTGGTGGTGGAGAAGGTTGGGGGCAGGAGAGAATGATACAAGCAAATGTTTATAACAATGCAAATAATTGGGCTAATGCAAACAGCTACGCCTATACATACGGAGACCCTGTGGCACAATGGACTCCTAATTCAGCACCGACTGGGGGAAAGGGGGAACATACTCATAACTTGGCTATCAATCAAAGTGGTGCTGGACAAGCACATAACAACATCCCACCCTATTATGCGTTAGCCTATATTATGAAGCTATAGCCTTTTATTTTGCTCCAAATTAGCTAAAAAATGATGGAACATAAAAAGCGATCGCCTCCCATCCCACTCCCAATTCTCTGAGGAATTTCTTATGATACAGACTTATCCTATTTCTAAAACTATGGAGGAAAAATTATGTGTGGAAACGAACGAAAAAGACAGAGTGACGGAGACATACCTGATCAAAACGGAGACGGACCTGATCAAAAAAGACCACAAACCCGCAGTCAAACCAAACCAAAACGGGATGCAGAACAGGCGGCTAATCTAGAAGCGGCTCGAAAACATGCAGAGGAACTACGCTTGCGTCGGGAAGAAGCCTTAAAAAAACAACCAGCGACTCCGGCAGGAAATCGCGGAGATGGCAGTTTACACATATCATTCCTGCAAATGGGACAAGGAGATTGTTGTCTGATTGCCACCCCGAAAGGGCGTGTCATTATGATTGACTGTGGTTCTGATTCTAAGGATAGTGAAGACAATGCGGTTTATACAAAACGGATTAAGGATTCGATTTACACCGAAAAATTCTTAAAAAATCAGAATGAAATTGATATTTTAATTCTGACCCATCCTGATACGGATCACTACGAAAAAGCCAAAGAGGTTCTTAAGGATAACGTAATCATTCATAATGTCTACCACAGTGCTAAATTTCCCGACTACAGTGCCGGACAAACCAGCACTTGGATTTCTTCTCGAACGACCGATCCCAGTTTTATCAAAGCAGTTACCCATAATTTATTGACCTGTGGCTTTATTCGGATTAATGACAAGGACGTGCTAAATGCCGATGAAACCAACACAGTCGATCGCCTAGATGGGAAGGGAGGCATTCGTATTGTTGATGAAGAGAACTGTAAAATTGCAATCCTGGCCAGTAATGTTGATAAATTGTACGTCAACGACAACAGCAACACGACCAATCGAGGAAGTGTCGTAACCTTGATCGAAATCTTTGATCAAAAACTGTTAATTTGTGGAGATGCGACCCGCAGTACAGAACATTATCTCCTCAAAAATCATGGCGATCGCTTGGCTAATCTGTGTGTTCTGCAAGCTCCCCATCATGGTAGCAATAATACATCATCCTCGCAAGAGTTTGTCGATAAGACGAAGCCTATCAACGTCGTCATGAGTGCTGGTAAAAAAGTTGATAAAGACCATCTGCCCAGTGAAGATACCATTGTCCGCTATGAAAATTGTCAAGCATTAAGTAAACGGTCTGAAGTCCCTGAACATGAAATTTTTTATTGGGAAAAAGGGAGTATGGGTTCTTATAGTAACACCAGTAAATTTACCAAACGTGCGGTCTATATAACCGGTTCTAACGGCACGTTTTCACAGAGATTTGAGCAACCTTCCACATAGGCAATTACGATGGATTTCACCCAACTCAAAACCCATATTATTATCACAAACAATCGGCTGGAACTGGCTATTAACGATCTGGCTTCTAGCGATCTTAGTCAATTATTTGTTCCTTATCTGAAGGATGGCAAGTTAGTCATCGAGAACATTACTCAGCACACCGAAACCGACACGGACATCACTGTGGTAGGCACAGGATCACAACCTCCCTTCGCCGGAATGCAGGTTACAGCCGTCTTTAGTATTCAAGAGGCCAATCCGGCCATCGTTGTTACGGCTACGGCTGATAGCAATTGGACTTTAGCTCAAGAATATCCATCATTACAACATACCCTAGCCGAATCGATTCATTACAACAGCCCTAGCTTAATCCTGAGTTCCTATGACGCATCAACAGAAGCAAAAAGAGGAATGACTTTTCATGGGACTCTCCATACTGATTCAATTTTTGGCATTTTAGAATTACTCTTTCCCAAGGTCGAGCATCGTCTGTATGGCGAGATTACCATGACCCCAAGGATACCGGAAGTTAGTGCTGACATTGAGCCAGTCCCTAATATGTTTATCGAGGGACCCGATGGCATTACCACCGACTTAACCTTATTTCGATTGACCGATATCCGCTACGAACTTTGCATTGATCCTCGCTTTAACTATGACAAAGTTGAATGGGATAACCTGGTTTATCTTGCCTTTAGTGCTAATATTCCGTTTCAAGCACAAGGAACCCAACACTCAATTTTTCTCTCAGCGCAACTATTTAACCCTCAATCTGATGTTCGTTTGAGTGCCGATCTCAGTGATCTGGGTAACGTTGCCTTAGAAGAATTAGGATCTCTGGTGAACCATACCGGATTGACAACTCCCTTCGATTTCAACATTAAACAATTAGTGCGGTTTGCCAATTTAGACATAGTGATCAATCCCACCGGCAGTCCCAAGATTCGCTATGTCAACCTAAAATTAGAAACTCAAGAAAGCTGGACAATTGTTGAAGATTTACTAACCCTAGAGGCGATCGATGTCTCTTTCCGAGTAGATGACCCCTTGGGAGGACGCAACCTTTCGGGATCGGTTTCTGGTTTAGTGGGAATTGGAGAGTCAGGAACGCTGGAGTTGAGTGCGTTCTTTGGCAATAACTTTTCAGAGACTTCCATCGGTGGAGGTTTGCGTCGAGGAGATCCCCCTCTCAATATCCGTGAGGTCTATGAACACTTTACCAAGAAAACCAATCCCCACCTACCTGACTTGGTAGTGACAGCCTTTGACTTCTTTATGGAGTTACCCACCAAACAGCGATCAGCAACCTATTGGGACTTAGGCGTTTTCGGTCAGCAAAAAAGGCTCAAACCATTACGGGACAAAGGGTTAACCTCGATTTATGATTTTCCTTGATCTATCTGGGTTTCAGCGATTTTGGGCTTCTCGAAGTAAATCCCAAGCGGGGA
>NZ_JADBUE010000190.1:0-14716 GCF_020245805.1 Microcystis sp. M179S2
AAATAGAGAGAATTCTTGTCCATTAAGAAATGTTACAAATTACATGGGTACATTAAGAAAAGTTAAGGGGGTACATCCATTGATGGATAAGGGTTTTGGGCTATTATGGTATATATGTATGGGGGAAGTTCAGAAATAAAAGAAGACTAGCGTGAATACCAAATAAATAAACTTTATTATCTGAATTTGAGTCAAGGTAAGTTAATGCTGACATGGGTAGCTGTATAATTTTTTCTTGAGATTGACTAGAAGATTTAAATATTCCTTGATAAAACTCATCTAAGTGGCTGCTGCCCTTTCCGATTTCAAGAATTGGGGGAATAGTTTGCACATAAATATCATTGTATTTTTCATAAACTATATTTAATATAACAAACTCTGTCTGTTTACCACTATAATTTTTTATCTGTTGATAAGATTTTCTGCCTCGCTCTCCATAACAATCAAGAGCATTTTTAATTAAACGTTCGGCCCATTCTAGACAATTTTGGCGGGTAAATTGTCCCTTTAATAGCTTGGTGTCTCCGACATAAGCAGTGATTAAATAAGACCAAATTTGATACACTGTCCAGTAAGCATAGTAATTAGCATCACCGTCTCTAGCCGCATAAATACGAGCTTTTTCTAAGAGACGAAGAGGTTCAATTAATAAATGAGTTTTTGGATTGGGTAATTGGGCAATGTAGCCAGGGAAAAAGATATAAATTTTGGCGCGGTGAGAATAGATACGAGATAAATAATAGAAAAAAGGATGAGCATTAGTTTGAGAGTATTCACCAATGATTGCGTATTCTTTCAAATATTCCTGCAAATATTCTTCAGCAGTGTTCAAACATTCTTCAGCTTTACGAATTGCAAAACCCCTTTCTTGATGGTCACGTTCCTCATCTTCAAGGTCTGTATAAAAATGATAATCAAATAGACAGATATGGTAGAGACTAACTAATAGTTTATCGTCTAGTCGTCCCTTTTCGATATGGGGTTTAATAACCTCAAGATATTTTTGGGCAATACGATAGAGACCCTCTTGAAGATATACCTGAATAATTGCCAAATGTGCTTCATAGGCCACCCTACTCCAAGCTTGATTATTATTAACTTCCTTGAAATTTCTCTCATCCCAATTGCGATATTTATCCTTAAACAGCTTTTTTTCTAAATAATCTTGCATAGCCCTGAGAGAGAAAGGGTAAAATTTTATCCATTTTTCTGCTTTTTCTAGTATATATTTTTCCTCAATTCTCTGACAAAGTTGTTGTAGATATTGCTGAGAATCAATTGCCGTTTTTTCAATGGCTCTCAGTCGAGCGTGAAGGGCAGACTTAGCGGCAGATTCTAGAAGATCGAATCCATAAAATTCTCCTGTTGCTAATTCTTGATCGGCGACAATTTGATTATAATTAATTTCACCTTCTAGAGATTTTTCCACATCTTCCTGTTTGCATAACTTAACCAGAGAATAAGACCAAACAGCACTATTTCTTGTATTGCCAATCACTTTATCTTCACTGACTATTTTTTGGGTGACAGGCAGATAGCCTTGCTTTTTCAAAATATCTATCCCCTCAAACAAAAATCGATTAATTGCGGTGGTGATATGAGCGATAGGACTGCCCACACCTACCACTTCTTCACAAAATTCTAATCGACTGCTTGATTCTTCTTGCTTGAAAAATTGGCTGATTTCTTTTTCTTCTAAGGTTGGTTTTGGTTTCCAGTTCTCTGGGGGATAGACATAAAAATACACTCGCACCCTATAAGCTATCTGTTTTTCTAATCCTTGAGCATAATACTCATTTTCGTCTTCAGGATCATCGAGAAAATCGGTATTGATTAAACCTGTTTTGCCTCGGTATAATTTTAGGGGCAGAGGTTTGACTTTCTCAATTTCTAAATAGTCGATATAAACGGGAAATTTGTCCCCTAATAAATTATTTTTGATAATTGAATTGCTCAGGCTTTCCAAAAAGAGATTGGATATGGAATCGCTAGTTAAATTATTCTGAACAAAATCTGGACATTGCCCGACAACAGTTTTAATTTGTCTGAGTCCAGCTTGAAATTCTGTCCGGCTCACTTCTCTTAAAATCTTATCAACCAAATCCTTGATAATTTCCTGCTCCGAGTCTGTTGATAAATGCTGATAATATTTTTTTAATCGGGGTTGAATATACTCTATAATCTGATTAACTAGCTTTAAAGATTCATCTAGATTTTGATTATCATTTCGATCAAGAGATTTTAGGTAACTGTGTTGTTGTTTTTGGGAACTGTATAGATTAATGGCCTGTTTATAAAAGCTAACAACGTCTAGGGAATCCTGCTGTATTTCATCGGTAATGATCTCTTTTAACTGCTCAAGTAAACCAGCTTCGGGATGAACAAGTAATTTCAATTTATCCCTTTCATCCAGAGATAACTGTGCATATTTTTTGAGAACTCGTTCTTTTTCTTGTTGGGTAAACTTAGTGATCATTTTTTGGGCTAAGCTATCCTTATTTTTGGCTGACTCTCCTTGCCAATAAGCCTCCAGTGAGCTAAGAATAGTAACTAATTTCCCCAAGCTTAAACTGGGTACCCGCTCCTCGCGTTCCTTTTCTTGGTAACGCTCTCCCATCACCGAACGCAGCACTCGCCGGACAAAAATGCGATTTTGTCGCCATTGTTTGGCTATTTTGTACTCATTCGGTTTGGGATTATCCTCACTAATGTCCAAATCGGTCAAATTGTTGAGGAGATGCAAATACACCGCAGCATCTCTTTGTCGGTCTTCATCGCTTTGTCTTTGATTTTCTGTGTCCAGATCGCTCATAGGTTTAGATGTTACTCTGATGATTCAGCCCTAGATGCCCGTTTTGATCAATAGTTATGTTCATATAATACAGGCTAATCTGGGGGATGTGCATAAAAAATCTGCATTAATTTTTGTAAACCTTGTGAAAATTATCGGTAATTGGTTTGTTAGCCTTTGTAGTGCAACCCTGTAGATGATTGCAGGAAAGAGGTTGCTGATGACCGAAGAAACCGATAGGGTATCGATCACTCAACTGGTGAGGGCGGTTTTTGTATGTACATTTTGTACAATAAAATACGAAAAAATTTTAACGCTGTCACTGTATGTACACACTCAAAAAATATCCTGTACAGACTTTACATATTCGATCAATTTTTTCTAATGTAAATGTACATACAAGGTTATTTTATCTCGTTTTTGTAACACAATGCCAAAACAGTTAGAAAAGAAAAAAACAACTGAATTAGAAGATATAGCCATTAAGTTGTCCGGCTCGGATTCGCCCGGTGGCGCGGAAGAGGAGTTTTGCCTCTTCATTGGCTCTCAGCCCAAAAGCCTTCAGCCCAAACTCGAGCCGAGGTACACTAAGCAAGTCCGATTGTCCACGGGTTTGCTGGTTGAATTTGAACGTGTAGATAAGTATCAATCGAAATTTACTCAAGCATTCAAATTCAAATATCGCCTCCGACACCAAGACATCCCTTTATACGGCTCCTCGATCATTGTTGATTTAGACGAAGACAATAAATTTTTGTTTGCAAACTCGTCTGAAGTTGCTCAAGATGAAGCTGTAAAAAAAGGATTTCCTGACAAAAATCCGAAAGTTACTGAAGAAGATATAAAAGATTCGATCTACGAATATTGTCTTAAGAAGGGTGAGCCTATTTCCCCAGAAGCCCTAAAGGATTGTGATATTAATCCCGAGCTTTACTATTATTTCAAACACTTTTCTAATGGCTCCAGTCACAAGCTAGGTGAATGGAGACTTGTTTATGTTACGAACATTAAAGTTATGGCTCCAACCGGTGGCGAAAAATCTGTTGGAACATCACTGGAATTAACTGATTATGTGATAGATGCCCACACAGGGGAGATAATGCTCGAACTCTCAAATTTGAGAACCTTCTGCTAAAAGGGTTCTGTCCATAACCTACTGCCAAACTGTCTATCGTTTGGAGATATTTACCCAAATATCCCTAACTATTGGGCTGGTTTTGGTGAGCTTTTTTTGCATTATTTAAATATAACTCACTTTTTAACAGGAAATAAGTAGGTAGGTGTTAAAAACTTTCAGACACCACCCTTATCAAGGGGGGATTAAGGGGGGATCGACACCACCCTTATTAAGGGGAGATTAAGGGGGAATCGAACCCAAAATCCATCTTCAATTTAATTATAATCAGCTACTTACATGGGTATTTTATCCATTTTCTGTGGCTTTGCTTTGCCTAAATTCTGGCAATTTTGCCATCTTGACACATTGGGCGACTTTCTAACAAGATTAATTACTTAACCACTGACTGGAACTTATGAATTTATCGGGGGCAAAAACTTATGGTCTGCACAGAATGCCATGGCGCACCATATAATGGTAACTTCGGGCTTCCACAAACTTATAATTTGAGATATGAGAATTATTCCTCTAATATCACTCTTGCTGACCACCTATTAGTCGATGATCCTTGTCACGATTTTTGCCAACAAGCTCGCGATAATGTCGAAACCGTTGCCCAGTTTATCAACGGTAACTTCAGCAGACCACTAGATCAATATAAAGCTATCATTAATGTTGCCACAATAAATGGTTACTATCAGCCTGCCGCATGGTACACAAAACGAGCCTTATTTGCACAAAGAGAAATTAATGGTATAAACCGTTCCTATGGAACCGATATCACAGTAGTAGCTCATGAATTTTGTCATGGTTTAATTCAGCAAATTAATAAATTTTCAAGTGATCAAAAGCCAAATAATAAGTGTCCACAAAAAAATGCACTTGAAGAATCTTTTTGTGATATATTTGCGGTTTTAGTGCGTAACTATCATAGGGATTATGGTTTTTATTGGAATAATCCTCATAATTGGCTGTGGGATGTGGGAGAAAACTTTCAAGAAGGAACTGGATCCCTGAGACGATTAGATACATTACTTTCTTTAAGGTTTACAGATGCAGGGTCTGTCTATGGACAAATTGATTGGAATACGGCCGAGAATTATCATGAACTTTCCTTGATTCATAGTCATGCTTTTTATCGATTGATGACAATTCATAACACTTTCATCGATGGAGAGCCTCTTTTTAATGGCGAATTTGCTCTTAAGCTATTCGGTGCTGTTCTAGAAAATATTCTCTCGTTGGATAACTTCCTCGATAGTCGTAGAGTATTTGAACAACAAGCACAGCGATTACTAGCACCCTCTCCTCATATAGAGGTTCAATTAGATGCTATTTCTCAAGCATTTATTGATGTGGTAATTAAGTAAATATTAGCTAACTAAATTGACTATTAAGCAATCGCTTCGCACTTTTTTAATGTCAGTTTTAAAAAGCCATTTAACTAAGGAATTACCATTTTGTTCCAAGCGGGCAGTTAAATTTAACTTAGTCCTCACCAATTGCATATTATTAGGGACTTTGACAATCATGTGCATAAATTTACTTCCTTGAACTCCTTTTCCCTGTGCTTTTCGATATTCCCAATCAGCCTTATATTCCCCAACTCCTGTGGCTATAATTGTTGGTTGTAATTCGGGGTATTCTAGGGCAAAATCTGTTCCTCCTAAACTTGCCTGAGCTTCCTTAAACTTGATATTGGGGGACAGACTAACTTTACAGTTACGCTTGATTTCCTGATTGATTTCTAACGGATATAGATCAAAAGCAATAGCCCGGTTTTGTTGATTATCGGGCAGTAAATCAACAGAAAATTTAGCTTGAGTAATTTGAAATCTATCTTCTCCACTATTACGAAGAGAACAGGCAAAACGGACTAAAAAAAACTGTGCCTCATTCTGTTTTACCTCTAACCAAGAGGGAATTACACCAGAATAAAGTTCAGCTAATGGCCAAACTTCTGGTTGTCCGATGCTAACAGTTGGTGCATAGCTGGGCCGTGAGGGAGGTGACATAAATCCAAATCTTTCTTCCGCAATTTGTTCGTTGTCCAATTCTAGTGGCCCTTGCCAAAGAATATGCTGAATTGTTTCAGGAGTAGATAATAACATATCAATTCAATCCGTGAAGTTGTTCAATGATCAACAGTATATCGCCAAAATAGAGAAAATAAACCCAATCCTTTGGCGAGAAAATAGGATTGAGTTAACAGGATCAAAAATGGGATAGGTTAAAAACACATCCCACGGTCTCGATTAAGTCAGAATTACTGACGAATTTGTACCGGCATCACCAAATAGGTCATCTTTAAACCTCCCAAGGGGGTAAAAATAACCGGTTGGGTACTAGCATTTAACTTCATTTGGATATCATTATTGGGTAAAGCCTTCAAACCGTCCATCAAATATTTAACATTAAAGGCAATATCGCCGCTTTCTCCCTGAATTTCCGCCGCCATGGACTCTTTGGCGCTACCTAAATCGGGAGACTCCACCGCTAGGGATAAACGGTCATTTTCGCTATCGAGACTAAACTTGACTAAATTATTCTTTTGGTCAGATAAAACCGCCACTAATTCCAAACAACGGATTAACTGTTTGCGGTCTAAAACCAAAGAACGCTCGAAGGATTTAGGAATTAACTGATTATAAGTGGGATAGGCCCCTTCTAACTTACGACTGGTTAACCTCTGTTCCCCCATTTCAAAGATGACTTGAGAATCATCCACATGCAGAGTAATAGTCTCGATATTTTGTTTTGTTGCCATCATTCTTTCCAATTCTCGCAGGGCCCGGGCCGGAATGGTGACATTAAAGCCACCAGAGGCACTTTCTACCTCCTCTAGGGGAGTTTGTACCACCGCTAAACGATGACCGTCTGTAGCGGCAAATTCTAGACAATCGACGGTTTTAGTTAAATGTACCCCCGTCAACACCTGTTTAGTTTCATCGCCACTAGCGGCAAACAATGCACCTTTTAGTCCCTCTGTCAAGGCAACTATAGGTAAATTAACAATTTCCCCATCGGCCACCGTGGGCAATTCTGGGAACTCATCGGCCTTCATGCCGCGAATTTGGAACTGTGCCGAGGCAGTTTTCAGGAAAGCGAGACTATGCTCCTCATCATTCTCGTTTTCTTCCACAGAGATAGTGATTTCCCCCTCTCCCAAACGAGAGACAATATCGTTAAGCAATTTTGCCGGCAGGGTAATTTTGCCCCCTTCCACCACCTCGGCCCGAAAACTGGTGCGAATCCCTAAACTCAAATCAAAAGCAGTCAGGCTAATTTCGCCCTTTTCCTCATCGGCACAAAAGAGAACATTGCCCAAAACCGGATGGGTAGGACGACTGGCAACGGCCCGACTAACTAGGGATAAATTGCTGTTGAGTTCGCTTTGACTACTGGTAAATTTCATAGCAGGAATAGTTTTTTTGTACGCTAAGAAATAATAGCAAGAATTCCCCTGTGGAAAATCTGTGGAAAACCGGAGCTTTTTTTGATCGCTCTTTCTGGGCTAAAATCTATCAATAGCAATAACTTCGCCCATTGCTAGGTTTTTACTGCAATTCTGAAAAGATTGTGGAAAAATTGTCAAAAGTGAAATTTTTGCCCTTTCTCAGCCAATTCTATAAGCTGTTAACCATCAAGCTATAAGTCAAGAAGAGCGAGACTTGAGCCGACCAGCGCTCTTCCTAGGGAAAAATTGCGTCAAATGTAGGCCAGTGATCTTTAAAATGGAACAAGCAGCAGGAAGTTAACAAAACAAAGCTCCTGGCATTCCCCGAAACCGATAGACTCAAATAGACAAGGAGACAGGATTGGTTAGCACATCTTCGTATCAAACAACAAAATCGAAAGAAATCTTTACAGCCGCTCAAAAATTAATGCCGGGGGGTGTAAGTTCCCCCGTGCGGGCCTTTAAATCCGTCGGTGGTCAACCCATCGTTTTTGAAAGCGTCAAAGGGGCCTATATTCGCGACGTGGACGGTAACGAATACATAGACTATGTGGGAACTTGGGGGCCGGCTATCTGTGGTCATGCCCATCCCGAAGTGATTGCCGCCCTACACGATGCCCTAGATAAAGGGACCAGTTTCGGGGCTCCCTGTGTCCAGGAAAATATTCTCGCTGAAATGGTGATTGATGCCGTTCCCAGCATTGAAATGGTGCGTTTTGTCAATTCCGGCACCGAAGCCTGTATGTCCGTCCTGCGCTTAATGCGGGCTTTTACCGGCCGGGATAAAATCATCAAATTCGAGGGCTGTTATCACGGTCACGCCGATATGTTCCTCGTTAAAGCCGGCTCTGGTGTAGCCACCCTGGGCCTACCCGACTCGCCGGGGGTTCCCAAAACCACCACTAACAACACTTTAACCGCCCCCTACAATGACCTGGAAGCGGTAAAAGCCCTCTTTGTCGAAAATCCCGACTCGATTGCCGGGGTGATTTTAGAGCCAGTGGTGGGTAATGCCGGCTTTATCGTGCCGGATGCTGGCTTTTTAGAAGGATTGCGGGAATTAACCAAGGAATACGGGTCCCTATTAATGTTTGATGAGGTAATGACCGGATTCCGCATCGCCTACGGTGGCGCTCAGGAAAAATTCGGCATCACCCCCGATTTAACCACCCTCGGCAAAGTTATCGGCGGTGGGCTGCCAGTGGGGGCCTACGGCGGTCGGGCCGATATTATGGCGATGGTGGCTCCGGCCGGCCCGATGTACCAAGCGGGAACCTTATCCGGCAACCCCCTGGCCATGACGGCGGGAATTAAAACCCTAGAGTTACTCCAGCGCCCCGGCACCTACCAATATCTCGATAAAGTGACCAAATCCTTAACTGAAGGGCTGCTGAAAGTGGCCAGAGATGCTGGTCATAGAGTTTTTGGAGGTCATATCAGTGCCATGTTCGGGATGTTTTTCACTGGCACCCCCGTGCATAACTATGAAGAGGCCAAAAAGGCCGATGTGGCTAAATTCGGTCGTTTTCACCGGGGAATGTTGGAAAGAGGCGTTTATCTAGCTCCTTCCCAGTTTGAAGCTGGTTTTACTTCTTTAGCTCACACAGAGGCCGATATCGAACGGACTTTGGCCGCCGCTCAAGAGGTTTTAGAAAGTTTATAGTTAATACTGCTTCGGCCGGGAAAATCGATTGATAGAGTCCCAAGTATGGATGAGTTGACATTTCCCCGCTTGCAAAAGACGGGGATTCTCAGGGGAAATTTGGCTAGAAACCCCGAACAATCGAGGGATTATTATCCCCAGCACTGTAAAACTTATCAGTCCCAGCACAGGCCGCCCCTTTTTAGTCAACCAGATCGATAAGATCAAGAGCAAGAGGTATCTAACTTGACAAAAATTACCTCGGTTTCGATAATCCTGAAACCGTCAACAAAATTGAGTGATAAATAGCCTAGCAAAAAATCAAGAAAAACAGCAAAAAAACGTAGTTCCCCCCTTGACAAATAGCCAAAACTAGGCATTAGTTAAATTTAATGATTTTTTAATAAAAACCGCCTTCTATCACCAGAAAAAGCGATCGGTAGATTTTTATCAGAGTAATGTAATCATCTTTACAACTATCGGGGATCAAAGGATGTTAGGGTGAAGGAGCGATGACAAACCCACTTTAAGATCACCCCAATTGCTATGGCACAGATTCTCGATCCCCTCCCCAACGGCAAGAAAAATAGTATTCTTTGTTGTTATGTCAATGCGACCAGTCATATTCAAATTGTTCGCATCACCAATATTGCTAACTGGTATTTTGAAAGGGTGGTTTTCCCGGGGCAGCGTTTAGTATTTGAGACCCTAGCCGATGCTTTCTTAGAGATTCATACGGGGATGATGGCCAGTGCCATCCTTTCCGATAATATCCCCTGTGAACGCCTTTATATCAGCGATGGGGATGACGATGACTCCGATGGTCAACTAGAGGGGGAAATATTCTACCCCCATTCCCTAGAGGAAAGTCAAGGGGCGAAAATTGACAATACCGTACCCTTCGGTTTAAGTTTAGCTTCCGCCTAGCTAATAAACTAATCTGATAATTCCCCTCGCACGAGAATCACAGTGCAATTAACGGCACGGGCAATCGTCGAGGGGATATTGCCATTTAAGAACTGATTGAGCAAACTTTCCCTGGACGCACCCAAAAGCACCAAGGAACAGTCTTCCGATTCTACCAGATTAATTATTGCCTCGGCCGGAGAGGCCGAAGGAATCGGTAAAGGCACGATCATCTGTGCGATCGCTTTTTGTAAAGATGCTTGTAAAACTTCCAAAGTGGACAGATCTGGCAGTAACTCCGTCGGAGAATAAATTTTACATAACCAAAGTTTGGGATGATCCGAAGACTCGGACAAAGACAGCAAACTAGGCAATAATGCTAAAGCTCGTTGAGCATTGGGACCGCCGGCGGTGGGAATCAGCCAAATCCTTTCCCGATTAAGATCATTGGGAAAACAATCCTTTGTCCCCAATTTTACCAAGATGGTTTCACAGGGAGCTTCAGCAATCAAAGTATCGACTAAAAACCCGAAAATCGCCCCAGTAGTCGATTTTTCCCCCGTCCAACCCATAATTAATAAATTGCTGTGTCGTTCGCGAATCGTGGCTAAAATCCCGTCGGCGATATCCTGAGCCACGGAAATTTGTGTATGAACAGAGATATTCTGCCGTCGGGCTAATCTTTCCAGACGATGAAGTAATTTGCGTCCTTCCCGCGTATCTACCCTGACTTCCGCCGGAGAACTAAGACGAGGCACAGTAATCACATAGAGACAATCTATCTCATAATTGCGTTCACGGGCGATCGCAGCAGCAATTTTAAACAAAGCGGTAGCGGTGTCGGGATTGGCAATGGGTAACAAAATCCGGCCTATTCCCACGGCCGGGGAACGAGTTTGATAAACCACATAGGAAGGGGTACTGGGTTGGGGCAGTTGACAAACTCCCCCCAATTGATCGGCTTCCACCCGAATAATATCGGTGCGGGTAATGATCCCCACCAGTTTTTGACCGTCGGTAACAGGTAAACGGGAAAGCTGATAGCGATTTAAGAGAAATAAAACATCGCTTAAAGCTGCCTGGGGGGCCACGGTAATCGGATTGGGAGTCATGATCTCCCGTAGGACGGTTTGACTGTTTTTTGATCGCCATTTATCCAGATCACTTTGGGTAAAAATCCCCAATAGTCGCCCCTGTTCCACCACGGGAAAACCGCGATGATGGGAACGGGACATAATTTTCACCACTTCCCCCAGGGGTAAATCTGCCGCCAGAATTTCCACCTGCGATTGCATCACATCCATAGCCGACAGATGGGCCAGCACATCATTAGCAGGGGTTTCCTCGTTGAGAATAATACCACTAGCGGAAAGTAAATGCTGATAGAGGGAACCGGGGTGAATGCTTTCGGCAGTGATATAAGAAACGGCACAGGTCAACATCAGGGGCAGCACAACATTAAAATTGCGATGCAGTTCAAAGACAATCACGATCGCCGTTACTGGAACCCTGACTACTCCCGTAAAAAAAGCCCCCATACCGGCTAAAGTATAACTAGGTTCGCTGCCGAAACCCATCATTTTCGTCTCGATTCCCCCCACCAGAAACCCCAAACAGGATCCCAACACCAAAGCGGGGGCGAGCAGTCCTCCCGGGGCGCCGGAACTATAGGAGATCATCGTCAGGAAAAAATAGACCACAAAAGCGAGGGCGGTATTCTGCCAACTTAATTCCCCTGCCAGCAAAAATTCGCGTAAACCCGTATTATCTCGAAAAAAGTCGGGTAAAAAAGCCACTACCGTTCCCGATAAGCAACTGACCAGACCGATGCGCCAAGCTAAAGATAACCGCCAACGCCGCTGCATCTGACTACAAAAAAGGATGCCTTGATTGAATAAAGCCCCCAATAAGCCCGCTAAAGCCCCCAAAAGGCAATAAATGGGTATTTCTTGGGCAGAGAAGCTAATATTGGCATATTCAGTGATAATCGAGGGGGTATTCTGCAGCATCATCGAAACCACGGCCCCGGTAAAGGAAGCCACGATCGCCGTTTCTAGGGTCATACTGGAGACATCGCGCATTAATTCCTCGATCACAAAGAGGACGCCGGCGATGGGAGTAGTAAAACCGGCCGCTAACCCCGCGGCTGCCCCGGCTGCGATCATCTGACGACGGTGATCAGGACTGGTGGGCAGCCAGACGCTTAACTGGGCCGCTAGGGCTGCCCCGATGTGTACCGTGGGGGCGCGACGACCAAGGGTTAAACCACCGCCAAGGATCAGGATCGCCCCGATCATTTTTACTAGGGCGACCCGCCAAGACAGGGGCAAAGGATATTTAGCTAAGGCCGCTTTTACTTGGGGAATACCACCCCCGGCGGCCGCGGGGGAGAAGTGTTCGACAATCCAACCGGCACTGTAACCGAGCAGAAAACCGCCGAGGGGCAAAACTAGGAAAGGAGAGGAATTGGCTACTAGATGCACCCGCCAACCACCTAACCAACCGATACCCAATTTCAGGATAATAGCGGCAAGGGCGGAGAGAATTCCGATTAAACAGGCGACCAGTAAAGCATAACGACTATCGGTTGCGCTACGTCCGAAGTGTTGGGATTTAAACCACTGACGGAGGTTTTGGTGACGGGCAAAAAGTCCCATAATTATCAGGGAGAATCAAGGCAATGGCGGAGCGAGGATTTATTTAGGGTTCTGATTCCTCGTTTCTTTAATCATAGGCCGTTAAGTTCTGTCACCGTTCACCTTGTTGCTACCAGTGGCCCTAATAGTAGTTTTTCTATCGATGGGCTAGGATCAAAGGTTGTCCCTGTCTTTGAGCGGAGGGTATTTTAAAGTTTCAAGAGAAATATAATCAGATATAGTCAAGCATGGCAATATGTGGACAGGAAACTATCAGACTATGCAAAAAAAGCAGCAATAAGTTATCGAACGGCTTGGAGGTGGTGGAAACAAGGGAATTTAACAGGCTATCAATTGCCTTCTGGTACAATTATCATAACGGATGACAACCATTCAAAACCCGACTTGATAGCTGGCATTTATGCAAGAGTTTCCAGCGCCGAAAATAAAGACAATCTAGATAGACAAGCTGACCGATTAAAAGATTATGCTGTTGCTAGAGGCCACAAAATCTACAAAGTTGTCGAAGAAGTAGGCAGTGGGATAATCGCCAACAATTAGCCAAAATTCTAGTTGACCCCAATTATCGAAAAAATCGGGTCTAAAACCTCGTCTTTTAAGGCGAAAATTTTTGTAGCGGGGCATAAATCCCCGTTACAAAAACGGCCTGCTGCCCTCTGCCTCCTGCCTCCGTTAAGTTGGTTCAATAATTTTTATCCCTGCTCTAAATTCCCGCAGTGCTTGAGCATGATTTTCTGTATTAATACAACGCATCAATAAACCTACATCTAAACTCGGTAAAAGTTGCGATTTACTAACAGCTTCATATCCCTCATTTCCTAAACTATAAAACAATAACTCATCATTCGTCCAAAACCAAACTTCAGGAATTTGTAACCGTTTGTATGCTTCCAGTTTATTAATTCCTCCACTACTAACAACCACCTCAATCACTAAATCAGGATGTTTTCTATTTGCTCCCAATTCATAAGATTCATCACCTTCTTTTTTAACCTTTTCAAATTCATTTTCTAGGGTGACAGAACCAGTAGGAGTAAAATCTAATTCCAAAAATTCTAAATAAATTTCTACTAAAGAAGCAATACGTTTTTTGATAGTTTCCTGTTTTTTCCCTGGCATTTTTCTAATCTCCAAAACTCCATCTAAAAAAGATAACCTTAACCCTGGGCGCTCAATTAGCTGTTCAACAGCTTTAAATTCTCTCCAGGTTAAGTCACTAATTAAAATTGGTTCTGCTTCTCGTTCGATGAGTGTAGTTATCATAATTTCAACCCAAATTTAGAGAGGGAATTTTGCTCAATATGATATCATCTAAAAATAGATTATCATAAAAACAGGACTTACGCAAAAAAGACCGAAAGTAGGGGTAATTCATGAATTACCCCTACGCAAGAATAAGGCGTTCAGCCACGTCTTGCTTAAGTCCTAAAAAAACATCATGCAAGCATACAAACTCAAAGGAAAAATTGATCAATCTGGTAAGTTGCTGATTACCGAACCCCTGAATTTACCCCCCAGAAACGTGGAAATTGTAGTTTGGGCAGCCACAGACACCCTTGATCATACCACAACCCCAACCACTGAACCAGCACCAGAAACACCAAAAAGACCAACTAAAATCAAGGTTTTGCAAAACTGGTTTGAGAAAACCCAACCTGCACCTCCTGATTTTGATCCAGATCAAGCTAAATGGGAATATTTAAAGGAGAAACATAACCTGTGAAAATCTTGCTTGATACCAACATAATTATAGATAGTGTAAACTTAAATTGTTCACTCATTACCAAAATTCTATGACTCGCTGGTTTAATATTGCCGGTCCCTGTAAAGACGATATCCACTATATGCTCTCTCCCACAGTACGATTACCAGATTTAGAGGAGCTAATTCAACAACGTAGTTATTTTGTCCTTCACGCACCACGACAAACAGGGAAAACCACCGCAATGTTAGCTCTAGCACAACAACTTACTAATACAGGAAATTATGCAGCAGTCATGGTGTCAGTGGAAGTAGGAAGTGCATTTAATCATGATCCCAGTGCAGCAGAATTAGCGATTTTAAGAGCTTGGTATAATACAATAAATATCCGCTTACCCAAAGAATTACAACCACCTGTTAAACAATGGCAACAGGAAGAACCAGG
>NZ_JADBUE010000191.1:0-5677 GCF_020245805.1 Microcystis sp. M179S2
CCATGTACTGTCTTACACAGAGTCCACAGACTTTCACCCCATTTCAGAAGCCCGATTCCGTGTGTCCCACGGTACGTTGACCGCCTATAGCTTCTTGTACTTGTTGCGCGCGACTTTTTACACGGCCCAGCTTTTCTGGTCGGAACCCCCTAAGCCGAGTTTTCAAGGTGCTGCGCCGCCCACTTGGTTTTCGAGACTGGCCTTTTAATTCTAACGTAAAGCCAACCTAGAACGGCGGGGTTTCAGACCCAAAATTTCCGATGATACTACCATGATCATTATTTCTAGGGAGACAGGGAAAGTTTAATAACTTGTTCCCTGTGTCTCTACCCTAGAACCAGTTTGATAATTGTCTTCTACTCAAAGTCTTTGCGTCCGGGGTTACGGGTAGGATCGCCGGAAAGGAAGCCAAAGATAAAAAGTAAGACAAAGAAGGAAACAACGATATAAACGGCGATTTTTAGGGTTAACATTACTAAGACGTTCTCCTTAGACTAGATTAATTCAATAACAGGGGTGAGCATACCTTGACCTACTTTACCCTATTTGAGTGATCCCTGAACAGAGAAAAGTGATCAGTCTTCAGTTATCAGCCTACTGTTTACTGTTTACTGATCACTTAAAATACAACTAAATAGCCTATTTTTAGCCAATTTATGAATAATCTCGGTAAATTATATGTGGTGGGAACGCCGATCGGTAATTTAGACGATCTGACTTTCCGGTCCCTGGCAACTCTCAAAAAAGTCACTCTAATTGCTGCCGAAGATACCAGACACACGGGCAAATTATTGCAGCATTTTGATATTCTGACCCCTCAAATTAGTTACCACGAACATAATCGTCTTTCCCGTCTCGATGAGTTATTAAATATTCTCAGCCAAGGTCAGGATATCGCCTTGGTTACTGATGCGGGAATGCCGGGGATTTCTGATCCGGGTTATGAGTTAATTAAAGCTTGTATAGAAGCTCAGATCGAAGTGGTTCCCATCCCCGGAGTAACGGCGGTAATTACTGCTTTAGCGGTGTCGGGATTACCCACGGAAAGATTCTGTTTTGAAGGATTTCTTCCGGGTAAGGAAAAGCTCAGACAAGAGCGCTTAGAGGGTTTAAAAACTGAAACGAGAACGATGGTTTTTTATGAAGCTCCTCACAAACTTATTAAGACTTTGGAGGATTTACGAGAAACTTTCGGCCCCACGAGAAAGATAGTTTTAGGTCGGGAATTAACCAAGCTTTACGAAGAAATTTGGCGAGGAACTGTCGCCGAGGCGATTAATTTATATCTGGCGAATAAAACTCCTAAAGGGGAATTTACTATCGTAGTTATGGGCAACAATCGGTTCGATACTATCCAATTATCCGACGAGGAATTAAAACGGGAATTAAAACAAATTATCGAAGGAGGAGTTAATCGATCGCAAGCCAGCAGACAATTAGCACAGGTTACTAATTTATCCCGCAGTCGTTTATATAAATTAGCCTTAGAAATTTGATGATTATCAATTTTTATTCCCACCGCTAACCCTCGATTACTTAGCCGATTGAAGTAACAAAATTCCTCCGGCAGTTAATCCTAAAATATTGGGCAACCAAGCGGCCATCAAGGGGGTTAAAACTCCGCCAATGCCTAAGGAACTGGTGACAAAAGATAGGAGATAATAGGAGAAAATTAGGACAATACAAATACCGAAACTGGTGGCTTTATTAGAATTTTGGGGACGTAATCCCAAGGCTGCCCCAATCATCCCAAAAACTAAACAAACAAAGGGTAAAGATATTTTCTGCTCGATTTGAACTTGTAATTTTCTAATTTTGGTGGGATTGCCACTTAATTCCAGTATTTTTAGGTATTCCCGCGCTTGTCTCAGGGTCATTTCCGAACCATCTCGCCCCCGAAAAGCTAAATCTAAAGGGGTACGCGGTAGGGCTAATTGTTGATGTTGAAAGCGGACAATATTACGATAGGAACCATTAGGATCAATTAGATAAATTGTGCCGTTATAAAAATCCCAGATATTTTTTTCAATATTCCAAGAAGCTGATTCTGAGGTAATAATTTGATTAACTTCCGGCTGGGTGCGATCAAGAATGGTTAAACCTAGCATCTCTTGACCGTTAAATCTTTCGGCATAAAATAACCTTCTTAATACCGTTTGCGGTTCCCCTCCATCCTGTCGCCGCACTTTGCCGTATTCAGGATAAATAATATTATCTTCAATAAAAGATTTGCGATTTGGTCGCAGGGCTTTGGTCATGGTAGCATTAGCTTCATAACTGGCAGCTGGAGCCACATAATCATTAAAAACGTAGGTTAATCCCGTCACTATTAAACTTAGCACAATGGCGGGAATTATTAGGCGATAAACACTAATTCCAATACTTTTCAAAGCAATTAATTCGCTATCACTGGCTAAACGACTGTAGGCCATTAAAGCCGCTAAAAGTATTGACATGGGAAAGGCTAAAACGATAAACTCTGGCATTTTTAATAAGAGAATTTTTAAGGCCAAAGTAAAAGGTAAACCCGATTCAGTAATCCGTCGCACTAAATCAAATAAAGTACCGATCGCCACTCCCAAAGAAGTGAATAAACCCATACCAAATAAAAAGGGCAATAATAACTCGACAAAAATATAGCGGTCTAAGATGCTAAATCCGGGTATTCTACTTAAATTTCCTTGCCAATTGCCAACTTTCATGATATAATGCAGCGATTTTTTATTAATAACAATTATCGGAAAAAATTATCACCCAAATAATACTGACGCACCAGAGGATTATTATAAAGTTCTTCGCCACTTCCCGCCGCTAAAATCTGCCCTTCGCGCATAATATAAGCCCGATTAGTGATAGCCAAAGTTTCTCGCACATTGTGATCGGTAATTAAAATTCCCATCTGACGATCCCTTAAACCGGCGATCATCGCTTGAATCTCGGACACGGCGATCGGATCTACCCCGGCGAAAGGTTCATCTAATAATAAAAATCTCGGTCCGTTGACTCCCACCGCTAAAGCGCGAGCTAATTCCGTCCTTCTTCTTTCTCCTCCAGAAACGTAGGCTCCTTTAGTGCGAACAATCTTATCGAGGCGAAATTCTTTTAATAAATCATAGAGACGATTTGCCCGTTGGGAAAAGGGAACCCCCGACTGTTCTAGGGCTAACTGAATATTTTCTGATACAGTTAAATAACGAAAAATACTGGCCTGCTGCGTCAGATAGCCAATACCCAGACGCGCCCTTTGATTAAGGGGTAATTTGGTAATTTCTTTTTGATCGAGCCAAACGCGCCCTTGATTCGGTTTAATTAATCCCGTGGCGATATAAAAAGTTGTGGTTTTCCCCGCACCATTTGGTCCTAATAACCCGACAATTTCCCCCGGGGCAACAGTAATACTCACCCGGTTAACCACGAGCCTTTTACCGTAGGATTTATGGATATTTTCTAATACTAAAGTCATCTTTATCGGCTGTTGGGTGTTAGGGGTTGGGGAAGTGGGGACGTGGGGAAGTGGGGACGTGGGGAGAAAAAAAGCTGACTCCTGACGACCGGCTACTGACTCCTGATTCCTGACTCCTGACTCCTAATCACTGCGGGTTAATAATTGGGGCAGCGGGGAGGGAAGGGGAAGGTATGGGTGCGGGTGTCGGAGAAGCAGCCGGTTGGGGGGAAGTTTCGTTATCTTTGACTAAATAAATTGACTCCACCTGCTGACTGGTTTGGGGAGTAGCGATAAATCTGCCCTCATCGACAAGATAAGTCATCGTTTCGGCGCGGATACTGTTGCCTTCCTGCAAAACGTAAACGTTACCCGTCATCACTAAACGACGTTCGCGGCTAAAATACTGAGCTTGAGCGGAAGTGGCCTGCATTTTGCGAGCGGGATAGAACACTTGTACGTTACCCCTAGCAGTAATTACCCCCGTTTTTGAGTTCGCCTCTTGAATATCCGATCGCACTGTCATGGCATTACCTGGTACAATGTTCTGCTGTGCTTTGACTAGGGGAGAATTGCCCAATCCCATGATTAAGCCAGCAGAAACGAGGTAAACTAGCCATCCTCTGATTTTTGCGTATCTTGCTCTCATAGAAATCTCACCTATAGACGTAATTGTATTGACTAACTAATCTAGCTTTTTAGAGAACGGGATGACTTTTGAGGATTTTCGGCAGAGAACAGATAGATCGATCGAGGTGGGGATGAGGATGTTCCTGATTGCTTTTCATCGCTTCTAGCACTGCCGGTAAAGCTTGGGGATCGAGATTCTGTAAAAAGTTTAATAGATCCAAACTCTCCCCAACCAAGTGCGTCACGTTGATCCCCTCGTAATCGGGTTGATAGGGTTGCAAACGTCTAACCCCTTCTCCCAAAAGGATTACCGCTCCGCGCCAGTTATTATTTTCCAGATGGTAACAAGCGACAGCAATCTGCAAAATGCCTTGATAAAAGGTTTTTTCAGGCTCTGCGGACTCCATCCACAAAGCCTCTAGGGTATCATGACAAGCATAGAATTGCTGGCGATTAAATTCGTCGATTCCTTGGCCAAAAGCGGTGGCTGTCATTACCCTAAACTAATGCCCCTTCATCGATTCGCGGACTTCTTGGATATAGTCAAGGGAAATTATCTGTTCTTCCCCAGCAAACTCGTTATCGGGGGTAATAAATAGCATACAGTGACATTCTTTCCGTTCCCGCATCGGTACACAGGGACAATTCCAGAAAGTATTTTTTACCTCCGCTTCTTTGTCTTCGTAGTGACGACAGGGACATAAAGGAGCGCCTAATTCGTCCTTATGACGCGCTAATCCCTCAATTACTACGGCTGTCACCGAGAGATCGCTACAGAAATAAGTATTTGTACCTTTAGCGTACTGTTCGGCAAACTTTTTCATCGCCTCAAGACTCTTATCCGTGTTTGTGATCTGGCTCATAGTTATCTGATCCCCTTAGCTTTCTACAAAAAAACTTTTTACCTAAAATGTCAGCTTGAAGGAACCCTCGGTTTTACCTCGGAGATGAAAAGCTGACATCGCCTTGACACCTTGTACGATGAGTTGCTAGATTATAAGCATAACACATTGAGAGGTCGAGTCAATGCGAGTCATAGAGTTTAAGTTAAAAACCAATTCACACCAAGAGATAGCCATTCAAGAGGCTATCAGGGTGGGACAGTTCATCAGGAATAAATGTTTAAGATTTTGGATGGACTCTACCAAAGAAGATCAGGTTAACTATGCTACTTTGTGTAGGCTAACTACCGAATTATCTAATAGTCCTGAATTTTCTTTTGTTGGTAAACTCAACTCTATGGCTCGTCAAGCAAGTGCCCAAAGAGCTTGGTTCTCTATATCCCGTTTTTATGATAACTGTAAAAAGCGCACCGCCCGCACCGAATCGAATTCGGCGAGCGGACGGTGCAAGAAGGGTTTGGCGAAAAAAGGCTATCCCAAATTCAAAAAGTTTTCAAGGTCTGTCGAGTACAAAACTTCTGGTTGGAAACTAACAGAAGACAAAAAGTTTATCCACATCACGGATAAAACAGGGATAGGAAAATTAAAGTTAATCGGCACTTTTAACCGTGAGATTCTCGATAAATCTACTATCAAAAGAGTCAGGCTTATTAAACGAGCCGATGGCTTTTATTGTCAATTTGTCTTAGACATTGAGAGAGTA
>NZ_JADBUE010000192.1:0-13759 GCF_020245805.1 Microcystis sp. M179S2
ACTCGTAGGCTATGAAGCGCGATAGCGTAACGCACCGATTTAATAATAGAGGTGGTGGTGGTAATCTGGGGATTTTGTGGTAAAAAAGCGGATATTTGTTCGATTCCGTCTTGATTGGGAGTGAGAATAACGGTGGCGACTTCTGGAATTACCCCAGCTTGGAGACTTTGATAATCGGTGACACCAGCATCAAGGAAGACTACGGTAGCGGTTAAACGCTGATTTCTCACACTATCCACCCGATTAGCTTGACTCAAGCCATCAGATTGAGCGAAATTGAACAAAACATCGTCAACAGCAGCAAAAATCGACAAAAGGGTAGAAGTCATGGTGTTGGCAGCAAAGGATGACTGCGGCTATTCTATGCAAACAATCGCCAATTTTTCAAGACCCCTGTAACAGAAATTAATATTGCCAGAAAACGGGTTTCTTTGAAAAACCCGTTTTCTAAAAATGCTTCAAAATATTCGCTTAATGCTTCTTTCCTGACAGTATATATTAAGAAAAGCAACGAATACTTTACAGATAAACAAAAATATGCAGCAAATTCTAGGATTAGAGACACAACCAAAAATCTGGCATTGGCGGGGATTCAAAATCACCTATCAGAGTGCGGGGGAGACGGGACCGGCGATCGTGCTTGTGCATGGATTTGGGGCATCTTGGGGACATTGGCGGAAAAATATCCCCGTTTTAGGCGAAAAATGTCGCTGTTTTGCCCTAGATTTAATTGGTTTTGGCGGTTCCGACAAACCCGAACCGAAAAACGAGATCGATTACACTTTCGAGACTTGGGGGGCGCAAATTGCCGATTTTTGTCGGGAAGTGGTGGGGGGTCCTGCTTTTTTGGCGGGTAATTCCATCGGTTGCGTGGCCATTATGCAGGCTGCCGTCGATCATCCCGATTTTGTCCTTGGGGTGGCGGCGATTAATTGTTCCCTCAGACTACTGCACGAAAGAAAACGGGGTAAATTACCCTGGTATCGTCGTTTAGGTGCGGATATTGCCCAAATAATTCTCAAAAATAAGGCAATTGGCGCTTTTTTCTTCCAACAGATCGCTAAACCCCAGACAGTGCGTAAAATTCTCCTGCAAGCTTATCGGCGCTCGGAAGCGGTAACGGAGGAATTAGTAGAAATAATCCTAAAACCCGCCCGAGATCAGGGAGCGATCGAGGTTTTCCTCGCTTTTACCGGTTATTCTGGCGGCCCACTGCCAGAAGACCTGCTGCCGATTCTCCCCTGTCCAGCGATTCTGCTTTGGGGTAGCGAGGATCCCTGGGAGCCCTTGGCCTTGGGCCGAGAATTAGCACGATTCCCGACCGTAAAACAGTTTATCCCCTTAGCCGGTTTAGGCCACTGTCCCCAGGACGAGGCCCCAGAAATAGTTAATCCGATTTTATTAGACTTCCTGCAAGCTCAAATCTAAGTTCCTCTAGTAACCAGAAGGCTGGGCATTAATGGGTTGTTGGATGGAGAAACCTCGGTTAATACTTTCAGGTGGGACTTGATTGGGGGTGCCATTATTGTTGGGCGGCATTCCCTGATTGGGATAACCAGTGACGTTAGGTTGACTGCCGTAGACGGGGGCCTGATATACGGGGGGTTGATAATAGTTGGATTGGTTGCTAGAGCCGGGGACGGGGTTAGGGTTGGCATTATTCCGGGAGGGTAGGGCTTGAACATTTTGTTGCTCAGGGGAATAATTTCCCTGGGGGTTGACTTGATTCGGGCTGCCCCCGGGGTTGGGATTAGGAAAATTATTCAAGTTATTAGTCCGCGAGCGATTTTCGATTTCCCTTTGTAAAGGATAATTGCTAGTGTCGCCACTAATCGGTCGCACTTGAATCGGTTGCAGACTTTTACTAGCCTTCGGTGCCTGATTTTGCTTAGGCTGCGGCATTAACGGGGTGAACAAAGAGGGTTTCTGGTTGTTATCGGGATTAGTATTTAAAGGATTAAAAGGCTGCGTCGAGGCCGGTTTGTTCAGGCGAGCGGTATTATTATGGGCAGGAATGGCCGGCAATGGTACAGCAGTGGGGAGAGGAGTATCGGTAATCTGGTTAGCCCTGATTTCCCGCTCCTCCAAGGACATTCCTGGGGTATCTAATACCGAACCCAACCATTCAGGATTCTGTTGATATACCCACAAACCAATTAGAGCCAAGGAAAATATTCCTAACGGTAGCCAAAATAAAGGTTGGGCAAAGGGTTTTAATCCCGCCAGGAAATAGCGCATGGAAGAAGAATCTTTATAGTCACTCATACCGCTTAACCCTCTATAGGTTTTCCCCCATGCTATCAAATCAGTGAGCAGTTATCAGTTTTTTAGCCGTCAGCCGTCAGCCTTGCACAACAGGTGACGCTTATCTGGAGAAAAAAGCTCAAGCTCTAGGTTTCAATCTTAAGAGTTTTCAGTTCCCCGTTCCCTGATACGGCGTACAATGATAAGATTGTCTTCAAAGATACAATAGGCGTTTGTCTTCGCTAGAGAGTTTATGAAAGTTGGCGATCGAGTTCGTGTAATTGAGTCTGTGGTAGTTTATCACCATCCTGAACACAAATCGGATCCTTTTGACGTGAAAGGACTAGAGGGAGAGGTAAAAGGGATTGTCACCGAATGGCGTGGTAGACCGGTTAGCGCCAACCTACCCGTCCTCGTCGAGTTCAGTAAAAAGTTTAAAGCCCATTTTCGAGATTTTGAGTTAGAAATCGTGGAAAAAGCCGCCGAATAGGGACTTTTTCGCTTATTTAAGCTACAAAGCGAATAAATTTATTTTTGCCCACCTGTAGGACTTTTCCCGTTAAAGCTTCGGCTGTCTCAAAACTTTTGTCCACATCGGTGATTTTCTCACTATCGATTCTGACTGCACCCCCCTGAATCTGTCTTCTCCCTTCGCCGCTACTTTTACATAAGCCGGTGGCCGAGAGAAGATAGAATAATTTCAGGGGAAAAGTGACCGCTGCTAGGGAAAATTCGGGTACAGAAGCAGCTGCTGCCGTATTTCCCTGTAGAACTATCTCCTGCGCCGTTTTTTGTGCTTTTAATGCCTCCTCTTCTCCGTGAAACTGGGCAACTACCTCGATCGCCAGTTGTTTTTGTGCCTCTCGCGGATTGCTCGCCATAGCATCTAAGGGCAAATTTGTCAATAGTTCGTAATAATCTTTTAACAAAGCGTCGGGGGTTTTTTCCAGTTTCGAGTACATGGACAGGGACGATTCCCGCAATCCCACATAATTATTCAGGGATTTGGACATTTTTTGACTGCCATCGGTTCCGATTAAAATCGGTAAAAGTAGCCCGAATTGCGGTTTTTTACCGAAATATTTCTGCAAATCACGACCGACGGCAATATTAAATTTTTGATCAGTTCCTCCCAATTCGACATCGGCCTCGACAGCGACGGAATCATAACCCTGCATTAAGGGATAGAGAAATTCATGGAGAAAAATCGGGGTTTCCTGGTCGTAGCGTTCAGAAAAGCCTTCTTTTGCCAACATTTGCCCGACGGTCATGGTGGAGAGGAGTTCGAGAATTTGCGATAGGTCTAATTTCCCCAACCATTCCGAGTTATAGCGAATTTCTAGGCGATTAGGCGTGTTAAAATCTAAAATTGGGCGTAATTGTGCCAGATAATTCTCGGCATTGGCTCTCACTTCTTCGATGGTCAATTGTTTTCTAACTTCCGATTTTCCGGTCGGATCGCCGATTCTAGCGGTAAAATCACCAATAATCACCACTGCTACATGACCGGCATCCTGGAAAGCACGCAGTTTCCGAAAAGGGATACTATGACCTAGGTGAATATCGCTGCCGGTGGGGTCAATACCTAGTTTAATTCTTAAAGGGCGATCGGTAGTTTGCAGTAGTTGGGTTAAATTTTCCCTAGGATCTTGGGAGTCGGGTTGATGGGGGAATAGGTCACTGGTGCCACGGGTTAGCCAGTCTAGGGAGGAAGATACGGTCATTGTTGCTCATTTTCCACAGCCTTCCCATTATAGTTTTTTATTATGTCAAGTAACAAGCCAAAGGTAAATAAACTGGTATCTTCAATAAGAGTCGATAACATCTTGACAATTCTCCCGATCAAATATAGAGTCTTAAAATCTTCTTTTTCAAAATTATCAAAAAATTTCCCTGTCTTGAATTGCGATCAGATAAGCCGATGAATCCTAGTTTTAATAACTCTATACCAGTGCAGAGTATCAAAGTTTCTGTAATTGTTTCTACCTATAAATCAGCGGAGTTTATCCGGGGTTGTCTAGAGGATTTAGTTACTCAAACTCTTTATGAAAAGGGAGAAGTAGAACTTATTATTATCGATAGTGCTTCTCCGGAGAATGAAGGGGAGATTATCCAAGAGTTTCAAGAAAATTATCCTAATATTATTTACCAGAGAACTAGAGAACGAGAAACCCTCTACCGCGCTTGGAATCGTGCTATTAAACTAGCTAGGGGTTCCTATATCACCAATGGGAATACTGATGATCGTCGCTGTTTTAATGCTCTGGAAATTATGGCTAATTATCTAGATAACAATAGAGAGATTAGCTTGGTTTATGCCGATCAATTAATTACCACCTTCAAAAATGATACTTTTGCCACCACCCCAGCTTTAAAACATTGGAATTGGCCAAATTACTCCTATCAACAGATGCGTCAAGGTTGTTGTGTGGGTTCTCAAGCAATGTGGCGAAAAATGCTGCACGATAAATATGGTTATTTTCAGGAAAATTTTCGCTGTGCTGGTGATTATGAATTTTGGTTAAGAATCGGCATTCAAGGCGAAAAAATGGCTTTAATTCCTGAGATTTTAGGGTTATATTATTTAAATCTCCAAGGCTTAGAACATGGCAGTAATGGTCAAGCATTACAGGAACATTATCAAGTGTGTAAAATCTATAAAATTCCCCACCCAGACATTAAGGATATAGAAATTAAACCCAATCCAGTTAAGATGGAAGATTTAGGCATAATTTTACAGGAAGATGAGCGAGAAAAATTACAAACAATTCAAGCTATCTCCCGGAAAAGATGCCCAATTATTGTTATTGATGGCGTGATCTTTCAACTTAAGCAACGAAAATTAGCCAGAATTTGGTCTTCAATTCTAGAGCATTGGAGTCAATTAGAATTTAGTCAACACATTGTTATTTTAGATAGAAATAACACCGCACCAAGATGGGAAGAATTTAAATATTGGCCTGCGGAATCCTACGATTATAATTGTACGGGAAAGGATGCCAGAAAAATTCAAGCTATTTGCGATCGCCTACAGGCAAATTTATTTATTTCCACTTTTTATACCAGTCCCTTAAACACTCCTTCTCTACTTTTGCTTGCTTATGAATTCCCAGAAGAAAACGGCAATTTACCAGTAGATTTAGAAAAACACTATGCAATTTTGTCCGCTTCTAGAATCATCGCTTTTTCCTCTGATATTGCCCAAGATTTAAGAAAGTTATACCCCAAAATTACCCCCGAAAAGATTGATATTATCGAGTTTTTTGAAGTTAATCAAACAATAGCGGAAGAAATCACTGATTTTCTCTGGTATGCGCTCAGTGAAACTAAGGAATCAAGTCAGAATCAAGTCTGGTTAGAGTTAAGAAAATTACAGGAAGCACAACAGATAATGTATCTGAAACAACAGCAAGATTATCGTACTATAAAAGAGATGGAAATATCCCTAAAAGAATTAGAAAATAATCATAATTATCTCCAGAAAAATAATCAGGAATTACGGGAAGAAATTAACTATTTGTCCTCCCGTAAGGGAATAGTAAAAACCCTAGCGAAAACTTCTATCTTACTTCTTGCTAAGATCAAGAAAAAACTCCCAATATTTTAGGGAATTAAGAGAAAGTTTCCTAACAATGATTCCAATCCTGGCACGACAGGGCCTAAAAGTGGTAAAGTAATGTTAAGAATTAGAGGAGAAAACACTGTGCCACATTCGATCGTCACTGGAACTTGTGAAGGGGTTGCCGATTGCGTTTCCGCTTGTCCTGTTGCTTGCATCCATCCCGGACCGGGTAAAAATGTTAAAGGAACCGATTGGTATTGGATTGATTTTGCCACTTGTATCGACTGTGGTATCTGTCTACAAGTATGCCCCGTCGAAGGTGCAATTCTGCCACAAGAACGTCCTGATTTACAAAAAACTCCCTAATTTATCAGTTATCAGTTATCAGTTATCAGTTATCAGATGTAAGTTTTCAGTTCACTGATTACTGTTCACTGAAAATGCTTCCCACTTCCCAATTCATAATTCATATTACTGTCTGCTATCTCCTTTTTACCTTACCATGGATTATCTTTTAGAAGTTGAACAAGTTTATGCTGGTTATGTGCAGGATTTATACATATTGCAAGGGGTTAACTTTCGCATTGCACCAGGGGAATTAGTCACGGTTATCGGTCCCAATGGTGCGGGAAAATCTACCCTCGCTAAGACGATTTTTGGTTTATTAAAACCCAGTGCTGGAACTATCACTTTTAAGGGACAAAATATCGCCGGTTGGAAATCTAATCAAATCGTTCCCCTCGGAATGGGTTATGTTCCCCAAATTGCTAATGTTTTTCCATCCCTGAGCATTGAAGAAAACCTTGAAATGGGAGCTTTTACGAGCAAAGGAAATATAAAATCTTTAAAAGAGCGCATTTATGCCATGTTTCCCCGTTTGCTCGAGCGCCGTCGTCAGAAAGCTGGCACTTTATCCGGAGGAGAAAGACAGATGTTAGCCATGGGACGAGCGCTGATGTTGCAACCGGATTTATTAATTCTCGATGAACCTTCGGCAGCTTTATCTCCTATCTTAGTAACCAGCGTTTTTGAACAGATAAAAGTGATTAATCAGACGGGAACTGCAATTATTTTAGTGGAACAGAATGCCAAAAAAGCCCTAATGATGTCCGATCGAGGTTATGTTTTAGAAAGTGGTCAAGATCGTTTTCAGGGATCGGGTCAAGATTTACTCAATAACCCGAAAGTAGGGGAATTATACCTCGGGGCGGCTTATCATGGTGCCAAACGAGATGATTAGGAATTTGTTAAGGATTGAGGGGGATTTTGATTTCTTCCCAGAATTTAGCGATAGGATAGTAATTGAGTACAAATCTCTACGGCCCTGATGTCAAGGTGATAAGCCAGCAAACCCTAAATATATCTGTGGATATTTATTCATCGATCAAGACAGTTGTGCTACTGCATTGAGAGCATAACTTTTAGTAATAAAAGGAGAAGTCATGGCTGTTAAAAGTCCTCCGTAATCAAGATTAAAACTGACTTCGCTTCCTACTTTTAACCTCTTGTTATGACTATCAAGAACTAGATGATCGCTACTAGAACCTAATATTTTTATCTCCTGACTTGTTTGTAATCCAGAGATAAGAATATCCTGTCTTCCTAATGCAATAATAACTCGACGGTGAATGCCTTGGTCGATAAAGCTGGGAACATTACCAAAAGCATCTCGACCAATTTCTCCAGAGGGTAGAGATGGTTTATCTTTGGATTCGATTACTTCGGCAATTAACCGAAAAGCATCGGTATATAAGCCTGGTATAACTTGTCGATTAACTGTTTCACAACCTAATAAAATTGATTCTCCTAAACGCAGATTATTAATCCGACCAACTTCGCTACTTTTTTGATACCATTGATAGTTAGCAGAATTGCCTCCTGAAATAATCGGTAATTTTATTAAAAATTCCTGCTCAATTGTATCTGTTAACACAGATAATTTGCTCATATTATGGCTATCAGGTTTAATCCCTCCATAACAAGCCAAATTACAACCCAGTCCAATAATTTTGATAAAGGGAAAAGCGAGGGTCTTTTTGATGAACTTGACCAGATCTTTCGGCAGTACACCTTCGCGTAAATCCCCTAACTCCGTCATGATAATAATGCGGTGTATTTTTTGCTTTTCTTGAGCATAATAGGAAAGTTCCTGAATTGTTGCTAATTCGGTATTTAAGCTGATATCTGCAATGTTAACCACTGATTCTGCTTGACTCAAGGCAGTACGCAACAGAACAAAAGTTGTCACTATTCCTGCTTGTTTCATTTTGAGAATATTTTCGATTCGAGAGTCAGCGATAAAGTTGACTCCACCTTGAATCATCGCCAAGGCGATCGAGGGATCACCCAAAATCGCTTTGGAAACTCCCATCACAGAAAGTCCCTTGCTACCGTAGAATTGGCAGAGTAAACGAGCATTATGGCGTATTTTCGGGAGAGAAATCTCGATTCTGGGTAAAAGGTCTTTCATCAGCCTATTTGCTCCCAATTGCGGGAATTGCAGCTAAAATTTCCCCTTTGATTTTCCGGTTTAATTTCGGAAAGCGATCGCATAAAGCTTGGACTAATTTCTCACATCCGTGTAACAAAACATCAGTAGTCGGTAACTGAAAATCTCGCTCATATTTGGCAATAATACGCTCAGTGGCTGCTGCGGTGAGATTTTCGTGATTAATCGCAATAGCGATAACTTTAGTGGGAGAAATTGCCTCAATTAGTGAAATTTCTTCCTGTAATTTTGGCATGGCTAAATGAGGAAAATCACAGCGAAATTTTCGGGCTGGGGGATGTTGTAAAATAATCCCATCGGGCCTACTTCCTTTCAAAATTCCCACGGAACTCATAAAAGCAGGATGACTCAGAGAACTTTGTCCTTCCACTAAAATAATATCGGGTTTTTCTTGCTCAAAAGCTTGAACCACAGCATTTTCAATTTCACCGATGACAAATTGAGAAACCAAAGCATCGATCGAAACCCCATATCTTGCTCCCTGCATCAAGCTAGTTTGTCCAGTAGCGACTAAGACAGACTTAATACCCAAGCCTTGGAGAGTTTGATTAACTGCCACCGCAGTGGTCATTTTTCCGCAAGCACAATCGGTTCCTAAAAAGGCAATAACGGGTATATTTACTTGGGAAATTTGCCCAGTAAATACATGAAGATCAGCTAATTGTGGTGGTTTACGAATGTCTGTAATTTGCACACCATACTGACTAGCTTGCTCCCTAAATTCTAAATCCTCGGAGAAGAATTGATGCAAACCATTAATAATCTCCATTCCTTGTGCCATTGCTTCTAAAATTAGCAGCCTTTCTAGGGGGGGAATAAACGCTTCTAAGGGTGCTTTGCCGTAGATATAACAATTGGGAACATCTCTAAGTTTTTCTAAGGCTGCTTGTAAATTGGCAAAAATGGGAATATGATTTTTTTTATCTCCTAATGCTTCTCCCGCATCTTTTCCCGCTAAGGAACTATCCAGCACTCCAACAATTGTATATATTTCTGATTGTCGGATCAAGCCAGCTGCCGTTTTTCCGTCCACACGTCCAAACTGATTTTCACAGTAAATTAAAGCCGTTTTTTTCGTTGATACCACTTTCTTAATCTCCTGAATATTAGATAATTGAAATTTCACTCCTAACTCCCAGTAAGTAGGGAGGCACAATTATTTGTAGGATGGGTTAGCAGTAGCGTAACATGAGCGGGCGTTGGGTTTCATGCTTCAACCCAACCTACGTTCATCTTATATTTAATTCCACCCACCTACTTAAGACTATTTATTCTTCTTCTTCTTCTATAGCATAATTATCTGGATCGATAATATCGTCTAGTTCTTCTAAGATTTGCAAATCGGGATGAGCATCAGATTGACGTAATTTTAATCTTCCTGTCCGTTCTAACCAATGGAGAAGGGTTTCTTTGGAAGTTATCTGCATAACAGGAATTGCCTGATAGCGAGGTTCTTGACTAAGAGAAGGATTAAATTTCATACCTGTTGAATTTCCTTTGAGAAGTTATCTCTATTGGTTGTTCTATTGTTGATCACGAAGCAACCCACAAAAAACTGAAAAAAATTGTCAAGTTTAACAAAGTAAAAAAGTTCAGCTGTCAGATTTACTATTTGGACAGATAGATAGAGTCGGTTCCAATATATGCTCCCGATACTTGGGATGCAGACTCTATGGTGTAAATTAAAGTTTTCCTGTCTCGCTCAACTTAAATGTCAATCCTACGGTTTTTATCTAGCTAACGGAAAAGGTGATTAATAACACCAAAGCAACCAACAAAACCGCCCCTACTCCTTGCAAAATATACCATTTTTGCTGTTCTAAAGATGGGGATTTTGATAGATAAATCTTGGGTTCGCTACCATAGTTATTGATGATTCCTTCATCATCTACTGTATAGCCCTCTGGGAGAGGTATATTAAGTGATGGATAGTTTTGCCCGTTTATATCTAGTTTAACCTCAGCAGGAATTAATTCACTTCCATCGCTTGGGGAATAGACTGTCGCACCTGTCTCTTGATTAGATTTAGTAGAGTAGTGCATGATCATCTCTCTTCAAAATCTGAGTATAACACAGAATAAGGCGAAATGGTTTTTAGGCTAATTTTTTCCTAGGGCTTTAATCAGCAAATTTGGCTAATGTCGGCAAATTAAAGCAAAAAATATGATTTTATAACTTGACAAAGCTAGATAAAAACATTTAGTCAACTCGCTATTCACTTTTTAGCATACCAGCGCCATAAAACTCGCGCTAAACGTTGGGGATCATGACTAACTTTGGCAGTAACTTCATCTTCTGCCATTACATTCGCTAAAACAATGCGATAACCCATTTTTCCCACCTCCTCGCGATCTAAAAACACAGGATGACTATGCTCTTGGGCGTATAATTGCAGAGATTGGGGCGATGGTGCAGTTCTTTGGGCTAAAACTGCATCAAAGACGCGTTCCTCGCAGACTTTTTCGATCGCCCGAATATGATCAGCCACCGAATAATTATCCGTTTCCCCCGGCTGGGTCATAATATTACAAACATAGACACGGGGGACTGTCACCTGTGCTAGGGCCTGACGAATTGCGGGAACCAACAAATTAGGGATAATACTGGTATAAAGACTACCCGGCCCGATAATAATATAATCTGCCTCCTTGATTGCCGCTAAAGCAGCCGGTAAAGCGACCGGATCGGCAGGATGGCAGCCAATCTGACGAATTTGCCCCATAGCTTCGGTTATCTTCGATTCTCCCTCAATAATGCGCCCATCGGCTAACTTAGCCCAGAGACTAACATCGGTAAGGGTAGCAGGTAGCACTTTGCCGCGAATGGCCAAAACTTTAGCACTAGCATCGATCGCCTGTTCCAGATCGCCGGTAATCTCGGTCATAGCGCTGATAAATAAATTACCAAAACTGTGGCCCGATAAACCATCCCCGGCATGAAAGCGATATTGAAACAATTCCGTTAATAACTTTTCCTCATCGGCTAAAGCGGCGATACAATTGCGAATATCCCCCGGGGGTAAAATGCCCATTTCCCGACGTAATCGGCCCGAAGAACCGCCATCATCAGCTACGGTGACAATAGCGGTGATATTAGAACTATACTGTTTTAAACCGCGTAAAAGCGTCGATAAACCCGTCCCGCCACCGATGGCCACGATTTTCGGGCCGCGATGGAGACGACGATGGGTGCGTAGGAGATCAACTAATTCCTCCGATGCGTCCGGTTGTAGTGCTTCTGTAATCGTTTCGACGGTGCGACTCTGACCCCAGAATAACAAAAAGACACCTAGCAGAACCGCCAGCGGCCCGGAAACAGAATTAGGGACTAAACGGGCGATCATTTCTAATGCTTGGGAAACAAACTCTAAAAAGCGATTAACCGGGGTTAATTTTACCCAAACAGCTAAACCGAAGGAGGTGAGAAAAACGCCGGTTAAACTGATTAAAAGCCAGCGTTTGACAAAAAGACCGGGAGAAAGCCATTTAAACCAACGATTAACCCGTTTAGGCGTTTTTCTGCCCACAGAAGCGGCTATTTTCCCCTTCTGAGCGTTGAGTTCCCGTAGGGTCTGTTTAAATGGACTCATAGATGTGGCCTGGCAGCGAACGCATTGATTCTGGAGAGACTGTAGCCGAAAAAGGGGACAAACTCAAGCTGACCTAACCTCCCACTTGGGAATAGGCCGCCTCGGAAATTGTGGGAATCTCGGCGTATTTGCCGATAACCGACTGTATAATGCTGTAAACACAGGCGGCAAATGCTCCCAAAAAGACGACGTTAAAAAGAGTTTCTACCACTAAATTCGCCCCTAAACCCCTAGCGACGAAACCTAAGACCAATCCCAATAAATACACCAAAATATCGATTAAAATCGCCTGCATGGTGTTAAACCGGATAAAATGACTAATGCGGGGATTGCGTACCACGGCGAAAAAGAGGACGAAAAAGATAATTAAACTGCCAAAGCTTCCCAGAGAACTATAGAGAAAAGCTAAGGGATATAAGGCTATTGCTAAGGCCGCTCCTAAAAAAGGAATTTGCTGGAAGATAAAGATACCGAAGGCAAAAGCGGAATATAAGGGTAAAAGATATACTAAAGCTGCAAAAATGCGATCTTTTGTATCGGTTGAGCCGCGCCAAGTCATAATCTATTGTCTCCTGAGACTACTGCTAACTTCCTTCAAGATAACCCGGCAGCCCACCAGACTTCCCGTAACCGAAAAAATTGATTGAGGACGAAGATTCTTGGACCTCGATCGAGTTATCGAAAATTTGGGTTAAAACCCCGTCGTTTTACGACGGCTTTTCCTGATTTTTAATGTAGCACTTAAGAACTTCCAGTGGCGCACCTCCTACAGAAGACACAAAATAACTGGGCGACCAAAGAGCGTCTTTCCCGTACGGTTTAGGATAACCAGCTTGTCCATACCTGCGACTAGAGACTCCCTTTAAAGAATTGACCATCACGGAAATAGATAGTTTCGGCGGGTATTCAATCAATGCGTGTATGTGATCGGACTCCCCATTAAATTCCAATATCTGAAAATTCATCTTTTCCGCAACTTCCCTAAAAGATTTTTCAACCAAAGTCAGACTTTTACCAGTAAAAACCTTACTTCTGTATTTTGTCACACAGACCAAGTGTATCTTTAGATCGGAAACAGAGTTTCTTTCTTTTCGCAACTGACTTGACATTATTAACAGACCTAGTTAGAATAGAGTACAGACACACACATCTTAACCCAATGAAAGCGAGGTATCAATACCGTATTTACCCAACAGACCAACAAAAGAGGCTTTTGTCTCAGTTGTTCGGGTGTGTGCGTGTTGTCTGGAACGATACCTTAGCCTACTGTCAAGAACTCTATCGACAAGGGGAGAAAAAGCCAAAATATACCGAGTTATCTAAAAGACTAACTCAAGTCAAGAAAACAGAAGAAAAACAGTGGTTAACCGAGGTTTCTTCTATCCCTTTACAGCAGTCTTTGAGAGACTTAGAGACAGCCTATTCTAACTTTTTTGCATCTTGCAAGGGAGAAAGAAAAGGAAAGAAAGTCAAACCTCCTAAATTTAAGAAGCGTAAATCTAAACAATTAGCAAGATTTACCGATAATGGTTTTACCGTTAACCAACACTGCGTTACTTTAGCGAAAATCGGTGATTTAAGAATAGTTTGGAGTCGCCCATTACCTTCTAAACCTTCTAGCGTCACCGTGATCAAAGACGCATCAGATCGATACTTTCTTAGTTTTGTCGTCGAGATTCAGTCCGAAATACTTCCCAATAATGGGGAGTCAGTGGGAATTGATCTAGGGATTGCTACCTTTGCTACCCTCTCAACAGGAGAAAAGATAGACGCACCGAAACCGTTAAAGAAACGATTAAAACGACTAAGAAAAGCACAGAAAAACCTTTCTAGAAAACAGAAAGGAAGTAAACGA
>NZ_JADBUE010000193.1:0-6033 GCF_020245805.1 Microcystis sp. M179S2
CCAGGTTTTGAAGCACGATTCTCTCAAAATCTTGCACCTGTGGGAGCAAGAAAAGCCACAAAACCCTTACCATGCCTACATTTCACATTTATTCAGCCAGCCCTATTTAGGGTTTGCGGCAAAAAGTTTTTCCTAGGGGCAGGGTGTAGGGTGTGGGGTGTGGGGTGTGGGGTTTTACCGATTTTGAGGGGGTCAATTACCTAATTTTCAGGGAAAAAGTCCCTGAATTTCCCCCTGATCACTCCCATATCTGGTACTTTTTGAGGGGAAAAAAGTCCAAAAGTCTTATCCAACAAGGTTTTTAGATTTATTCAGCCGGCCCTATTTAGGGATTTTAGGCAATTTATGCTTATTTTTCTCATTTTTGCCCTCTCAAAAATTAATTATGCAAGAACTCTATTAAATCTGGTTATTAAAAACTGATTATTTATTCTCCCTATTGCTTTTTGCCTCTTGCCTTTTGCCTAAAACCCATAACTTTTGTACCTCACTAGACTGAAAAACGCTATAGTATAAGCTCTTGTGCAAAAACAAAGGAGTTGAGCGGAAACACTCAACTCCTTTGTTTTTTATGCTTGATTCTATCTATAAAGTGTTATTGTGACTGCCAAAAACTTGCGCTTTTAGTGCATCAATTTCGGCTAATAACTCGCGACGATTTTCATCTTTGAGCAGATAGCGCCAGACAAACCAACCAGTGTAAACGATCCCAACTAATTGTAGGATAGGAGCAAGGAGGGGAATATCATCGATCGCATCTAAAACCGCTAGGGTAACTTTCACGGTGACAAAACTGGCTAAAATTGCCCCCAGAACGATTAAAGGTTTTTTGTATCCAGAGAAGAAACTACCGATATAATCGGGGACGTTAGCCAGATAGGACATCACCGAATCCCAAACTGGTTCTACATATTCAGACCAAATCTGTTCGGTGCTGCTGCTGGGTTTGCTCAGAGACCCGGGTAAATCCGTTCTAATCGGATTTTGGGTCTCGGTGGGTTGCATTGATTCCATATTAACTGATCCTCATCATAAAGGTTAGACAGTGCGCGAATACGACCAACGGGGGTCAATTTTAACAGACTGAATAGACTAACTCGCTGTTGCCCATATTATCGGATAATTGCGATACTAGGCGGAAAGTTGCTCAACAACTATTAAGAATCAAGGATTTAGCTTCTCAATTTTATCGTCAGTCTGACCGCAATTCTCTATTCTAACAGCAGGTAGCGATCGGAGTTGAGGAATCAGGGGGTGTCAGTTGGGTGCTAGGGATTGGTTGTTAGGATTAGCAGATAAGATAATTAAATGCAGACTAAATATCTTCGAGATGCGTTCTATGGACTCAACAGTTAGCTTGCTTACCCGCATTACTCAAACACCCGGCCAGTGTGGTGGTCGTCCTTGTATTCGGGGGATGCGAATTCGAGTAACGGATATTTTGGAAATGTTAGCGGAGAATGTGAGCATAACTGAAATTCTAGAAGACTTTCCCGATTTGGAACTCGCAGATATCCAAGCTTGTTTACTTTTTGCAGCACGGTGTACGGATTTTCCTAAACTAACGGCATGAAAATTTGGATTGATGCTCAACTACCTCCAACTCTAGCAAGCTGGTTATCAGCGACCTTTGATTTAGAAGCATCGTCCCTGCGAGACTTATCCCTTCGAGATGCTCAAGATATCGAGATATTTGCAGCAGCGCGAGCGGAAAATGCCGTGATTATGACCAAAGATAGTGACTTTATTGATTTGGTTTGTCGTCTGGGAACACCTCCTCAAATTTTATGGTTAACCTGTGGTAATGTCACAAATCAGAATCTGCGGCGATTACTGACAGCTACTTTACCCGATGCGTTGAAACAACTAGAGCAAGGAACAATAATTGTAGAGATTAGCAATACTCCTTAAAGTCCTTCCCTATTCGTGGATAAGTTGCATGGGTGCGGTGCGAGGATCGATGATTTTCTGACCTAAACCCGAAAATTTGACCGCTAGATTCATTTTTTTGCCCGTACCGAGGATATGGGTCACTTCTCCTTCTCCAAAAGTAGAGTGTAACACTCGATCGCCTACCTGCCATTTTCTTTGATCAGAGACAGTTTTTTCCATGGCAACCACTTTTGGGGTCTTTTTCGGTTTCAGGTTGCTTGTGAGCAATTCTGGGGGCAATTCCTGCAAAAATTGGGAAGCTACCTTCATCTCTTTATTCCCCCAGACATATCTTTCTTTTGCGTAGGTTAAAAATAATTGTTCCTTGGCCCGAGTCACTCCCACATAACACAAACGGCGTTCTTCCTCAAGAGCAATGGGATCGTTTAAACTACGATTATGGGGAAAAATGCCCTGTTCTAAACCGACTAAAAAGACGATAGGAAACTCTAAACCTTTGGCGGAATGAAGGGTCATTAACGAGACTTTTTCTTGACCTTCCTGAAGATTATCTAAATCCGAGGCTAAACTAGCACTAGCGAGAAATTCCTGGAGATTGGTTTCTTCGTTTTCCTCTTGGAATTGTACCACAGCGCTATACAATTCTTGAATATTCTCGATCCGGGTATCAGCTTCCTCGGTTCCCTGCTGTTTTAACTCATCGATATATCCCGAATCTTCCATGATTTTATCTAGGATTTCACTAGCGGATAAATCAGCGATTTTTTCTTGCAGGTTTTGGATAATTTTAGCTAATTTATTGATGCTTTTAGTCGCACGACCGGCGAGAGTATTAACGGAAGTTTCATCGCTGATAATTTCCCATAAAGGTACTCCTAATTCTTGGGCAGCTTTGAGCAAATTATCGATTGTGGTTTTACCGATACCGCGCCGGGGAGTGTTAATAATTCTCAGTAAACTAACGGTATCAGCAGGATTGGCAATCACTCGTAAATAAGCGATCGCATCTTTAATCTCCTGTCGATCATAAAATTTAAATCCCCCGACAATATTATAGGGGATATTATTGCGAATTAACCCATCTTCAAAGGGGCGAGATTGGGCATTAATTCGGTAGAGAATGGCAAAACTACCCCAATTTAATTCGGGGTTTTCTTGGGTAAATTCTCTAATTTTATCAAGAACAAAAGCTGCTTCTTCCTGTTCATCTCTGGCTTTAAAAACATAAATACTCTCGCCTCCTTCTCTGGTGGGAACAAGGACTTTATCGATTCTTTGACTATTCTTTTCAATTAACTTATTTGCCGCTTGCAGAATATTTTCCCGTGAACGATAGTTTTCCTGTAGTTTCACCATCGTGCGAGTATCATCATCGGGTAAACCATCGCCAAAGTCCGCTTGAAAATTGAGCAGAATAGTAAAATCTGCCATCCGAAAACTATAGATAGATTGGTCGGCATCACCCACCACAAAAATCGATCGATCCGTCCAATTCCACTCACTTTTTTTCGTTTCACCATTGGTGGACAAAAGCCGAATTAACTCGTACTGAATCCGGTTAGTGTCTTGGTATTCATCGACTAAAATATGCTTAAATTGCGTGTGCCAATAACCGAGAATAGATTCATTTTGCTGAAAAAGACGGACTGGAACCAGTATCAAATCATCAAAATCTAGGGCATTATTTTGTGCCAATTGCATCTGATAAGCCTGATAAACCTCAGAAATGACCTTTCCCCGAAAATTAGGGTTTTCTCTGGCGTAATCCTCGGGAGTTAACCCTAAATTTTTAGCATTACTAATCGCATAACGTAGATTGCGGGCATCAAATTTTTTATCGTCTAAATTCATCTGTTTAGTGACGATATTTTTCACCAAACTCTGGGCATCAGACTCGTCCATAATCGAAAAATTCCTTTGCCAACTATGACCATATTCATCCTGATATTTATTAATGTCATAGCGCAAAATTCGACCACAAAGACTGTGAAAAGTCCCGATCCAGAGTTTTTTAGTATAATTCCGATAAACTTGAGAAAAGAGTTTTTTCTGTTCGTATTCTTCTAAAAGTTCTAATCTTTGACCGTATTTTTCCTGTGCTTTCTGTTGAGCAAAAGTTTTTTCAATTCTAGTTTTCATTTCCCGGGCCGCCTTATTGGTAAAAGTGACTGCGAGAATATTTTCCGGCTCGACCCCGTGATGACGGATCAAATGGGCGATACGATAGGTTAAAGCGCTAGTTTTTCCCGATCCTGCTCCAGCAACCACCAACAGGGGGCCGCAAAAATGCTCAACAGCAAGGCGCTGGGAAGGATTGAGTTGTTCTAAATAATCGGCTGTGACTGTCATAATCTTTCCGTATAGCTCTGCGACCTCTATTAATCAGGCTACATCATCGGGACGGCTATCGGGCATTAGTCAACCCCTTCAAGAAATAAAAATTTTTTGGGCTAGTTTGTTTCAAATCGCTCAAGATTCTAAGTTGTCATCTACAATGGAATTAGCGGAGACGAAAGTTTCCGTTCACTCCTCACACCACACTCCGTCCGGACAATGTTCGGGCGGTTTCTTATTGAAAATACTCGATCTCTACAAATTCCCTGTTACACTGTATGATCAAAGATTTCTTGGAATCTTTTTGCGTTCAAATGTACTACTATGTGAGGGACATCACTTGTCTAAACGTTATTTGTTCACCTCCGAATCGGTTACAGAGGGACATCCCGATAAAATTTGTGACCAGATTTCTGATACTATTCTCGATGCTCTGTTATCCCAAGATGACCACAGTCGTGTAGCGGCTGAAGTGGTTGTCAATACAGGGTTAGTCTTGATTACTGGTGAAATCACCTCGAAAGCACAGGTTCATTTCGTCGATTTAGTTCGCAAGAAAATCGCTGAAATCGGCTATATCAACGCAGATAACGGCTTTTCCTCGAATAGTTGCACCGTTTTAGTTGCTTTAGACGAACAATCTCCCGATATTTCCCAGGGTGTCACGGCTGCTCAGGAAAATCGCGAACTTCTCAGCAATGATGAACTCGATAAAATTGGTGCGGGAGACCAGGGTATTGTCTTCGGTTTCGCTTGCAATGAAACCCCCGAATTTATGCCCTTACCGATTAGTTTAGCCCACCGCATCGCTCGCCGTTTAGCGGCAGTCAGAAAAACGGGTGAACTGTCCTATCTGCGTCCCGACGGTAAAACGCAAGTATCGGTCATTTATGAAGATGGTCGTCCCGTGGGTATCGATACTATCCTTGTTTCTACCCAACACGATGCTACTATCGGCGATATCACCGATAATGATCTCGTCCAACAAAAGATTAAAAGTGATCTCTGGGAAGCGGTAGTACAACCGGTCTTCAGCGATTTAGAGATTAAACCCGATGCCAATACCCGTTATCTGGTTAATCCCACCGGAAAATTCGTCATTGGTGGACCCCAAGGCGACGCGGGATTAACGGGACGGAAAATTATCGTCGATACCTACGGTGGCTATTCTCGTCACGGTGGCGGCGCTTTCTCCGGTAAGGATCCTACCAAAGTCGATCGCTCTGCGGCCTATGCTTGCCGTTATGTGGCTAAAAATATCGTCGCGGCTGGTTTGGCCGATAAGTGCGAGATTCAAGTGGGTTATGCGATTGGGGTAGCTCGTCCGGTGAGTGTCTTCGTGGAAACCTTTGGCACCGGTAAAGTCGCTGATGATGTGATTCTGGACTTAATCAATAAATACTTTGAACTCCGTCCGGCCGGTATTATCCAAACCTTTAACCTGCGCGGTTTACCCTCGGAAAGAGGCGATCGTTTTTACCAAGATGTGGCCGCTTATGGTCATTTTGGCCGCAATGATCTCGATTTACCCTGGGAAAAGACCGATAAAGCCGCTATCCTCAAAGAAGCTTTGACTTCTGTGGTAGTATAGGGTTAGAAATTAACTGCAATTTTTGATTGAGGAGTAGAGTTTCAGGCTCTATTCCTTTTTTGGACGGTTTTTAAACTTCAAGGGGTGACAGAGGGGCTACAAGCTAGATAGAGCGGGGGGTCTAGCCAAACGACCCCCTAAAGAAATAGAGTGGTTAGGACAACCACTCAAAATTTTAAAATGTTACCTTCATTCTATCAGGCTTGTTTACAGGC